>NZ_JBFBBY010000068.1:0-41257 GCF_040682875.1 Amycolatopsis sp. NPDC051071
CGATCTAGTGATTTGGGTCGTTCTAACGACCCAAATCACTCACGACCTTCGCGCGGCGTGGCCGGGCTCCGTCGCCCTAGAACGCCGTCAGCGTGATCCGCGCGGTGCGCGGGTCACCGGCGAGGCGTTTCAGCACGGAAAGTTACGTCCCCTGTCCCGACTTGTCTAGACCAGCGGTGAGAATCTGTCCGGTTTCGCGGCGAGGCGGACAAGCGATCGCGAACTTTCGTCGATTGAGGCGGCCGGATTACTCGGCTAACCTGGTTCGTGTCCACCGCGCCGGACCGCAGACCCGGTCGTGCGCGCATCCGTCCCAGACTTCGACGGCCAGGGTTCAGGTCTGTCGAGTGAGCAGGACGATGGATGACTCGGATTTTCCGGCGCGAAGAACAAACGAGACGTGGATTTCGCCGTCCGGCTGGGACGAACTCGCCAAGGCCGCGGCGGTGGGTGAACCACGCGGCATGGAGGACCTCATGGCGGCCCTTGTGCCGTGGGCGAGCCAGTACACCGCTACCCGGCTCGGCGACCAGGACCTGACTTATCTCGAACCCGCCGACGTCGCGCAGGAGATCTGTCTCGCGCTTTTCGTCGCGGTTCCCGGCTACGGCCTGCGCGGCGGTTCCTTCTTGTTCCTCATGCGCGCCATCGCGGCGAACAAGGTCGCCGACGTCTACCGGAAGGTGGCGCGGAGCAGGCTGGTCCTGACCGGCGAACTCCCGGAGCGGCCGGCGGTCACCGCGGACGAACCGGAGCAGCGAGCCCTGCGGGACGACCTCGGGATCCGGCTCGGCAAGCTGCTGCGGATGCTGCCGGTCTCCCATCGGGAGGTCGTGGGGCTGCGGGTGATCGGGCAGCTGACGTCGAACGAGACCGCGGCGGCGCTGGGTACGACGTCGTTGCGGGTGCGGGTGACCAAACACCGGGCGATCAGCAGGCTGCGTGCCTGCGCTCAGCGCCAAGAGGCCTTGAGCTGAAGGCGGACCATCAGCCGGAGAATCGGATTCCCCCGCTTGGCCCGGGTTTCGAGAATACGCACGCACATGGCCCCTCCAGAGGTCGTCGACAGACGCCGTCGTCGAGGGCCGGGACAACGAACACGATCCAGCCTAGGGACCGGCCGGGGTGCCGGAACCGGCTGAACGGCCGATTGGTTTCCACCTGATTCTCGCCAGTGGGTGAATGCCACCCGGAACGATACCGATTCGGCGCTTGTCCGGCACTGTTCGATACCTAAAATGGATAGGTGTTCTCCCTGGAGCAGTTGGTGAGTTTCGTCGCGGTGGCCGAGGAACTGCACTACGGCCGCGCGGCGGAGAGACTTTCGATGACCCAGCCGCCGTTGAGCAGGCGGATCCAGTTGCTGGAGCGGGAACTGGGGGTCGAGCTTTTCGACCGTACGCACCGCACGGTCCGGCTGACACCCGCCGGACGGGTTTTTCTCGCCAAGGCAAGGAAAATACTGCGTACGTCGCAAGAGGCGACGGTGTATGTCCGCCGCGCGAAACAGGGTGAGGTCGGGGTCGTGACGCTCGGTTTCACCGCCACGGCCGCGTATTCGTCTCTGGATCGTGTGCTCGCCGCGGCGACCGCGGAATTGCCGGGTGTCGATCTGGTGCTGCGGGAAATGGTGACGTCGGCGCAGGTCGAGGAGGTGCTGGCCGGCGGGATCGACGTCGGGATGATCCGGCCGCCGGTGACCGGGAACGACATCGTGACCTTGCCGTTGTGCCGCGAGCCGTTGCTCGCGGCCTTGCCGGCGGCGCATCCGCTGGCGCGGCGCAAGAAGAATCCCGACGTCCGCGATTTCGACGGCGAGCCGTTCATCATGTATTCGCCGTCGGAGGCCCGGTATTTCCACGACGTGCTCGTGGCGGTGTTCCGCGCCGCGCGGGTGCTGCCGTCGTATACGCAGTACCTCAGTCAGGTGCACACCGTGCTGGCGCTGGTCAAGGCGGACCTCGGCGTCGCGCTGGTGCCTGCCGCGGCCGCCGCGCTGCGGTTCGACGGCGTCCTGCTCCGCCCGGTGGACGGTATCGAGGGCCGCCCGGTGGAACTCGATCTGATGTGGCGGCGCGGCAACGACAATCCGGCACTCGGCGCGCTGCTCACCGTCATCGGCAACCTCGTCCGGCGCGGCCGTCAGTCTACTGTGGACTGACTGGGCCAGTCGTCGCCCCATTCGGCGTCACGTGCCTCGCGGTAGGCCTGCCCGTGCCGTTTGGTGACGATTTTTTCGGTGAGGCCGGTTTCGGCGCAGAGTGTCAGGCTGACCATGCCTTTGCGTTTGACCGGATGCCGCAGGATCCGGCCATCGGCCCGTTCCGGCGCGATCCGGGAGGCGACGACGTAGGAGAACTTCTCGTCCTCGAAGCCGAGCGTCCCGGCTTTGAGCTGGCGGTGCAGGCCGGTGCGCGGAAGCCGGGCGGAGAAATGGCACCAGTCCTTGCCGCGCGGGATCGGGCAGTCGCCTTCGTGCGTGCACGGCGCGACCAGGGAGAGGCCGAGCCCGACGAGCTGATCCCTGGCTTCGACGATCCGTTCGTAGCCGGCCGGGGTGCCGGGTTCGATCAGCACCAGCATCCCGGCCTTCGCCGAAAGCCAGCGGACGACGTCGGCCCGGCGCGCTTCGGGCAGCTCGCCGAGGACGTAGGAGAGGGTCACCAGATCGGCGTCCGGTGCGGGGGCGGCCGGGTCGATCAGGCCGCGCTGCCAGGTCGAGCCGCGGACGGCCTTGCCACCGGCGTTCCCGGCGAGCCGCCGCCCGAGCGCGATCGCGCCGGGGACCTGCTCGACGACGGTGCTCTCCTCCAGCGACGCCCAGACGTCGGCCGCGGCCCAGATCGCCGCGCCGGTGCCGCCACCGACGTCGATCTGCGTGCGCGGAGCGAACCCGGGCGCGCGAAGGGCGGCTTCGGCGAGCACGGCGTGTACGGCCGCGTAGGTGGCCGGCATCCGGTAACCCGCGTACGCGGCGATGTCGACGTCTGACGACAAGATCGGATCCGTCGCCGGGTTGTTCTCGCGGTAGCGGGAGCTGAGCCGCTCGACGGACTGCGTCAGCCTGGTCTGCGGGTACTTGCCCAGCTCTTGGTCCAGGGCGGAGCGGAGTGTTTCGGGGAGAGCGGCCACGACTGGAGAGTAAGTCCAGCCACGCGGAGCGCCTCCTTCAAGGGTGGGTGGTGGGGATAAGGTGGCAGCATATGCGGTTGACCTGCGGTTTCGCGGCTGCTCGAATACTCGCGGAAAAACTTTGGGGAGCGTGTCGAATCCGGGGGTCCCCGGTCGACGCGTAGATGTGGCAGGGACGAGCCCCGCCGGGAAACGGAGACGCGAGATGCGGTTCATGGTGATCGTCAAGAGCGACGAGAAGACCGACGCGGCCGGCGCGCAGCCGAGTGCCGAGAATCTTCAGGAGATGGGGAAGTTCAACGAGGAACTGGTGAAGGCCGGCGTCATGCTCGCGGGTGAAGGACTGCACCCCAGCTCCGAGGGTTTCCGCATCGCGTACTCCGGCGCCACCGAAGCCAGGATCGTCGACGGGCCCTTCGCCGAGAGCAAGGAACTCATCGCGGGTTTCTGGATCCTGCAGGTCAAGGACAAGGCCGAGGTCATCGAATGGATGAAGCGGGCGCCGTTCCGCGAGGGCGAGATCGAGATCCGTCGCGTGTTCGAGCTGGAGGAGTTCGACAACGCCACCCCGGAGATCATCGAGACCGAACAGAAGCTGCGGAAGCAGGCCTAGGGTTGCGGTCGCCGCCCCGACGATGTTGATTGGTCGGCGTGACGGCAACAGCAGATCCCCGGTCGGCGATCGACGCGGTGTGGCGGATCGAGTCCCCCCGCCTCATCGCCGGCCTGGCGCGGATGACACGCGACATCGGCCTCGCCGAGGAACTGGCGCAGGACGCGCTGGTCGCCGCGCTCGAACAGTGGCCTGAGTCGGGCGTCCCGAGAAATCCGGGCGCCTGGCTCATGACCACGGCCAAACGCCGCGCCGTCGATACCTTCCGGCGCAACGAACGGTACGTGCGGAAACTCGGCGAGATCGGCCGCGAGCAGGAGTTCGAAGAGGAACCCGACTTCATCGCGGGCCTCGACGACCACATCGAGGACGACCTGCTGCGGCTCGTGTTCACCGCCTGCCATCCGGTGCTCTCGACCGAGGCCAGGGTGGCGCTCACGCTGAAGATGATCGGCGGGCTGCAGACGCACGAGATCGCGCGGGCGTTCTTGGCCAAGGAAACCGCCATCGCGCAGCGGATCGTCCGGGCGAAGAAGACGCTCGGCGACGCGAAAGTGCCGTTCGAGGTGCCCGAGGGCGAAGACCGGGTCGCGCGGCTTTCGTCGGTGCTCGAAGTGATCTACCTGATCTTCAACGAGGGCTATTCGGCGACCGCGGGCGAGGACTGGATGCGGCCGGGGTTGTGCGACGAGGCGCTGCGGCTCGGCCGGATCCTCGCCGGGCTCATGCCGAAGGAACCCGAGGTGCACGGGCTCGTCTCGCTGATGGAGATCCAAGCGTCGCGGTCCGCCGCGCGTGTCGGGCCGAACGGCGAACCCGTCCTGCTGATGGACCAGGACCGGGCGAAGTGGAACCGGATCCTGATCGGCCGCGGTCTCGCCGCACTCGAACTCGCCGAGGCGCTGGCCGACGGCGCTTTCGGGATTTACGCGGCGCAGGCCGCCATCGCCGCCTGCCACGCGCGGGCGCGGGTGGGCGAGGAGACCGACTGGGGACGCATCGCCGTCCTGTACGAAGGGCTCGGGAAGCTGAACCCGTCGCCGGTGATCGAACTGAACCGGGCGGTGGCGCTGTCGATGGCCTTCGGGCCGGAGGCGGGACTCGAGGTCGTCGACAAACTGACGTCGGAGCCCGCGCTGAAGTCTTATCATCTGCTGCCGAGCGTGCGCGGCGACTTCCTGGCGAAGCTCGGCCGTCTCGACGAGGCTCGCGTGGAGTTCGAGCGGGCGGCGGAGATGACCGGGAACGACCGGGAGCGCACCCTGCTGCTGAACCGGGCCGCCGACTGCACCCCCGGCCCCAGCCCCGACTCGGGCCCTGCCGACCGCGCTGGTCGCGCTGGTCGCACTGGTCGCAAGTAGAGGACTGGTTGCGGTAGTTGCACGCGCAAGTACCGCAACTAGAGGACGAAACGCGATGGTCAGTATCGGCGCCGCCATGTACTGGGGAAGGTGTGAAGGTCGAGTTTCCTCGGCTGAGCCGAGGGAAGGGGGCCTTCACGCGCCCCGCGAAGCGCCGGTCAGGCGGGGGTCGGCCGCAGGGCGGTCAGGGCCCGGTGCTGGCCCAGCCGGACGGAGTGCACGGAACAGCCGAGCACCAGCGCGGTGTCGTCGGCGGAAAGCCCGACGAGTGACCGCAGCACCATGATCTCGCGCTGCGTGCCCGGCAGGCCCGAAAGCGGGTTCGGGAGTTCGGCGGCGGTCAGGTGGAAGTAGTCGACCTGGACGCGCGTGACCTCGTAAGCGAACGCGAGAAGGCCGGGTGCCTGGGGCGCCCCGGCGGCGATCGCGTGACAACTTTCCCTCACGACCGCGTCCGCGGCGTCGTAGGTACCCGTGCGCCGTCCGATCCGTGCCCGGCAATAGCGCACGACGAGGACACGAACGGCGTCGATGAGTTTCGCGGCTGGCTCCATCCGGCCGTCGGCCTCCTCCGACCGGTGCGAACTGTCTGCTTGCATCGGCTCCCTCTCCCACCTTTCAGATGAGCACGCCGGAGGGGGCAGGAGGTACGGTCTTTTTCCCTACATCGAAGCCGTCATGCCTCGATGAAGACGATCCGTTCCGGTTCGATCGTAAGGTTCACGGTCTGGCGTTTCACGCTCACCAAGGTCTCGAACTCCGTCGCGTGCCCGTCCGGGACGGTGAACAAGCGGTCGTTGCGGGAATCGAGGAAGGCGGAGAACCCGGCCAGCGAGACCCCGCCGCTCTCGTCGAGCGCGAGGTAGTCGACGAGCCTGCGGAAGAGCTTCGGCAGGATCACCAGTTCGTCGGCCAGTTGCCGCCGTGAGGAGAGCTTGAACCCGGAGTTCGTGACGTCTCGCGGCCACAGGCCGAGCCCGTCCTCGCGTGCCTTGCCCGCGGCTTCGGCCAAGGCATCGCGAAGATCGGGATAAAGCAGTGAATAGAACGTCGGGTAGGCGAGGCCGTCGGCGACCTGCCGGTAGTTGGCCGAGTTTTTCAGCGTTTTGACGTCGAGATGGACCTGGGAAAGGTCGGCCGACCGGCCGGGCCGTTGTCCTGGAAAGGCGAACGCCACCGCTCGTCCGTATTTGTCCGCGAATCGCGTCAGTATGTGACCCGCTACCTTGATCGGGGTCGCCGAAGTGACCCTTCCCCGTTCGTCGCGTTCCACGGTTTTGAACCCGAGGCCCTTCAGCAGGCTCGCCGCGGCGGCGTCGGCGAATTGCGCGGGCTGGTGCCACATCCCGCCGGTTCCCCTGGCCTGGTAATGCGTTTCGAGTGCGTCGATCGCGTCGAGCCGCAACTGCATCCCGCCCCGGGAATTGAGCCGGACCTTCAGCCCGGCTTTCTTCGTCGCTTCGGGGTCGTCGGGATAGAAGCGCACCGAATCGCCGTCCGGTGAGGCTCCGACAAGCTGGAACGTACCTTTGATCAGCGTCATGGGCATGTGGCCAACGGTAGTTCTCATTCCGGTGAATGAGACATCCGTTCATCCATCCAGAGCAGTGGCCGGTAAAGATCAGATGACCATTGTGGACATTCTCGGCGACCTTCAATTCCTTCGCGCGAATTGATCAAGTCCGCGATGCTGCCGGGATGGACTCGCCGCCCGTGGCACGCACTGATCCGCCTCAAGAAGGGATCATGAACCGGAACACGGTCGCCTGTAGCAGCGAGATCACGCCGACCACGGCGGTCAGCAGGACCGACCACAGAAACGTCTGCCGCAGCAGTGCGCCTTCCTTCCCGGACTGTCCGATCGCGGTGGCGCCGATGGACAGGTTCTGCGGCGAGATCATCTTGCCCATCACGCCACCCGAGGTGTTGGTCGCGCCGGCGAGGATCGGGTCGACACCCAGCTGCTGCGCCGAAATAACCTGCATCGGCCCGAAAAGACTGTTCGTCGAAGCGTCGGAACCGGTGAGGAAGACGCCAAGCCAGCCGATGTAGGCGGAGAACAACGGGAACAGCACCCCGGTCGTCGCCAGCGCGAGGCCGAGTGTCTGCGTCGCACCCGAATAGTTCATCACGAACGCGATCGCGAGGATCATGAAGATCGTCGCCAGCGCCCACCGCATCTGACGCAGTGTCCGCCGGTAGGTCGCCAGCAGCAGACCCGGTTTCGCGCCCATCGCGAAACCCACCACGATCGCCGCGATCAGGGCGACGGTTCCCGGCGAGTAAAGGAAATCGACGGTCAGTGTCGCCGCGTACGGGGTGTCCTTCGGCGTGATCGGCGCGTGCTGGACGACCTCCTTGTGCAGCCCCGGCCAGTCGAACACCCAGTCCGCCTTGTGCAGCAACGCGGTCAGGTCCAGCCAAGACGGCAGGTTCTTGAAGATCGTGCCGATCCGGGAAAGGAAGATCGCGACGATCAGAATGATGTACGGTGCCCACGCGTACAGCGCGCCACGTCCGGCCTTCGCCGCGCCGAGATTCGCGCCGAGACTCGCACCGGTCGTCACCGGTTCTTCGCCGTCGAAACGCCAAACCGCCGACGGCTGCCAGAACCGGGTCAGTATCCACAGTGAGGCCATCGCGGCGAGGGCGGCGACGACGTCGACGAGGCTCGGGCTGATGAAGTTCGAGGTGACGAACTGCATGACCGCGAACGACAGACCCGCCGTCAGTACCGCGGGCCAGACCTCGATCATCCGCTTCCAGCCGGCGAGGACGACGATCAGGAAGCCCGGGACGATGAAGGCCGGCAAGGGAAGCTGACGCCCGACCATCGACGAGAACAAATCCGTCGCTTGTTCCTGTTTCATGCCGAGGATCGGCGCGGTCAGCCTGCCGAGCACGATCAGCGGATTGCCGAGCCCGCCGAACGCGACCGGTGCGGTGTTCGCCAGCAACGCGAGCACGACCGCCTTCACCGGCGGGAAACCGAGCGCGGCCATCATCGCCGCGGTGATCGCGATCGGCGAGCCGCCACCCGCGATGCCCTCCAGCAGCGCGCCGAATCCGAACGCGATCAGCAGTGCCTGCAGACGGCGGTCCTCACTGAACCCGGCGAGTACCGCCTTGATGTTGTCGAACCGTCCGGTCGCGACGGTGACGTTGTGGAAGTACACGGCGTGGAACGCGATCCAGGCCACCGACCAGAAGCCGAACACCAGCCCCATGGCCGCGGAGCCGAAGGCCGGCCCGGCAGGCATCCGGTACAGCAGCAGCGCCGCGGCCAGTGCCGTGACCAGCGCGAGCGCGGCCGAAAGAGGTGCCGACCGGCGCAGGACGCCGAGCGCCACCAGCAGTACGACGATCGGCAGCGCGGCGAGCACCGCGGACAGCCAGAGCCCGCCCGCCGGCTGGTAGTCCTGGAGCCAGCCCACTTTCAGCCCCTTTGCGCCCGCACGTAACCCAGCCGGAGCGAAAGCGCGGCGGCTGTCCCGGCGACGGTCGCGCCCAGTTCGTCGGTCCGGCGGAGCACGCGGCCGGCGGGGCCCGCGATGCTGATCGCCGCGATCGGCCGTCCGGTGTGGTCGCGTACGGCGGCGGCCACACAGCCGACGTCCGGTTCGTTCTCGACGTCGTCGACGGCCCAGCCCCGGCGGCTGGTCCTGGCCAGATCGTCGAGGAGCCGGACCGGGTCGATGATCGTCTTGAGCGTGAGGCTGTCGAGTTTCATCCGGCGGATGCGTTCGACGCGATCCTGTTCGGGCAGCGCGGCGAGCCACGCCTTTCCGAGCGACGTCGCGTGCTGCGGGCGGCGGGTGCCGAGGCGGCAGGCGAGGGTGACGGCGTTGGCGCTGCGTTCGGTGGCGACGTAGACCATGGCGTCGTTGTCCGGGACGGCGAGATAGGTCGTCTCGCCGCTCCGCTCGGCCAGCGACGCGAGGTACCGCGGCGCGCAGCGGTGGAGATCGGTCGCCGCCATCGCGCGGGCGCCGAGTTCGACCAGCCGGGTGCCGAGCCGCACGCGGCCGGTGGCACGATCGGCTTCGAGGTATTCGAGGTTCTTGAGGGTGCCGACGATGCGGTAGGCGGCGCTCCGGGAGAGACCCAGTTGCCTGGCGATCGCGTTGGTGGAAATCTCCTGGTTCTGGCCAACATGCTCGAGCACCGCGAGTCCGCGTTCGAGTGTGCCACTGGAATCCAGGCCTCGTGGTGTACCCACTTCGCCCTCCGTTGGACCGGGGTACCGATGACCGGTACCTGTTTCCGCTAAGCGGATTCGGACGTTAACAGCTCCGTCCCGCGTTGGGAAGGTTTCTTAACGAAGTGCCGACTAAGGCAGGTTTTCGCAGCTCCAGGCTGGTCTTTCGAAGATCACCGGTTTGGCCCATTGGTCGCACCTATCGGATTCGATATATGACTTCAAGGGCCAATCTTCTGTTCACGGATATGAAAGAACCCCCGCCGGGAAATCGCGGCGGAGGTTCGGGGAGAAGTGCGTTTCTAACGGACAGACAGGCTCGCGACCGCTCGGACGACCGCCGTGCACCGGTCTTCGACGTACGCCAGGCCGCCTTCTTCGGCGATCCGGCGCGACTCGGCGGAGGTGATCCCCTGCTGGAGCCAGAGCGCCTTCGCGCCGATCGCGACGGCCTGTTCGGCGATCGGCGGGGTGTCGGCCGACGGACGGAAGACGTCGACGAGGTCGACCGGCTCCGGGATGTCGGTGAGCGAGCGGTAGACCTTCTCGCCCAGCAGTACGTCTGCCGAGGGATGGACGGGGATGATCCGGAAGCCGTGTTCCCGCAGCACGGCGGCGACACCGTGGGAGGCCTTGGCCGGATCGCGGCTCAGGCCCACGACGGCGATCGTCTTCGATCCGGCGAGGATCTCGGTGGCTCGATCGGTCATACCGGGTTCAACCACGGCGGAGGCGCGGGAATTCCTAGAGCTTCCACAGCCGCAGGCCACGCACCCGGTACACCGGCCAGACGAGGTGCCAGACGCGACGCCGCAGGAAGACCGCGGAGCAGGTCAGGACGTTGCGCGCGGAAGTCGCCGCGACGTCGTGGCGGTCCGCCCACGTCTCGCCGTGCCTGCCGGCGGCGATCCGGAAGACGTTGACCAGTCCCCGGCCCTGCATGTCGTACTTCGCGCCGGTGTCGCCGGAATCCGGGGTCAGCGACGCGATCTCCTGGCCGAACGCGGCCGCGGGTGCCGGTCCGGCGTCGGCAGGGAGGTCCCCGACGGTCGTCGCGATCGCCTTGCCGTAGAGGCGGCGCGAGTAGCGCTTGAGCAGCAGCCGCTCCCACAGCGGCAGGACACGGCGGTGCCTGAGCAGCGCCGAACATTCCGCGTGCCCGATGGCGAAGATGTCGGTGAGCTCGTCGTACGCGGTATGCGCCGTGGGCTCGTTGAGGTGCACGCGCACCTCGTAGCGGATGCGCGCGGTGAGCTCGTCGAGCTCCTCGCGGCGGTCGATCCTCGTCTTCGCCCGTGAGAGGGTCCAGTCGGACATGGGTGCAGGCTAGGTGATGATCGCGGCCGCACAAGCCACTTTCGGCCTAATCTCTTCCGTACCGGCCAGTGGAACGGGCACCTTGTGCGGGTACCGGTGACGGGGCAGAGTTCGGCTGTCGGAAGGAGCCCATGGACGCCAGCACGCTGCAGGAGGCCGCGGCCGCGCTGCTCAGCGCGTACGAGACCGGCAAGCCGATCGCGCCCCTGATCGAGACGTATCCCGCCGCGACCCTGGAGGACGCGTACCGCGTCCAGCAGCGGGTCGTCCGCCACTGGGCCGAACGCGGTGACGGCGTGCGCGGGCACAAGGTCGGCCTCGCCTCCGCCGCCATGCAACGGCAGATGGGCGTCGACCAGCCCGACTACGGTCACCTGACCGCCTCGATGTTCCACCTCGAACACCAGCCGATCCCGATCGGCGGGTTCCTGCAACCGAGGATCGAACCGGAGATCGCGTTCGTACTCGGTTCGCGGCTGCGCGGCCCCGGCGTCACGGTGGCGGACGCGCTGCGGGCGGTGGACTTCGTCGTGCCGTCACTGGAGATCGTCGATTCCCGCATCCAGGACTGGAAGATCAGCATCGTCGACACCATCGCGGACAACGCGTCCTCCGGCGGGGTCGTCCTCGGCAGCAGGCCGACCGCGATCGGCGACGTCGACCTGCGGCTGGTGGGTTGCGTCCTGCACCAGAACGGCGAGATCGCGGCCACCGGCGCGGGCGGCGCGGTACTCGGTTCGCCGGTGAACGCGCTGGTGTGGCTCGCGAACACGGTCGGGCCGCTCGGTGTCGCACTCGAACCGGGGCACGTCGTGCTGCCGGGTTCGATGACGCGTGCGATCCCGGTGAGCCCCGGCGACACCATCGTCGCGACGATGGCGGGGCTCGGCAGTGTCACCGCGAAGTTCTCCGGGGAGGAGCGGGCGTGAGTCTTGGGGTGCGGGAGGCGGCGGAAGCGCTGCTGTCCGGGGAAGAACGCGAGCCGCTGACCGACGCGTGGCCGGAGTTGGACGTCCACACCGCGTACGCGATCCAGGACGAGGCCTTGCGGCTGCGGCAGGCACGCGGCGAGACCCTGATCGGCGTCAAGCTGGGCATGACGTCGCGGGCGATGCGAAAGAGCATGGGTATCGACACGCCGTTGCTCGCGTGGCTGACCGACGCGATGGTCCTGCCCGCAGGCGTCCCGGTGCCGTCGTTGATCCATCCGCGCGCGGAGCCGGAGCTTGTTTTTGTCATGGGACAACGACTTTCCGGACCCGGCGTGACGGCGGCGACCGCGCTGGCCGCTGCCGACCGGGTACACGGCGGGGTCGAGATCATCGACAGCCGGTACCGCGACTACCGGTTCAAGCTGCCGGACGCCGTGGCGGACAACGGTTTCTCCGCGTACTTCACACTGGGGCCGGTCGGTGTCGCGCCGTCCACGCTGGATCTCTCACTGGAGGCGGCGCTGCTGGAGGTCGACGGCGCCATCGTCGACACCGCCACCGGCGCCGCGGTGCAGGGCCATCCGGCGGAGGCGTTGGCGCTGGCGGCCAACGCGCTGGGAGCGCGAGGGCTCACGCTGGAGCCGGGCTGGATCGTGCTCACCGGCGGGATGACGGACGCCGTGGACCTCCGCCCGGGTTCACGGGTGGCCGCGCATTTCTCGCAGCTGGGCTCGGTCACACTCGCCGGGTCTTGACCTCCGCGCGGTCGGCCGTCCGGACAAGGCCGCGCACCAGCCGCGGCCAGATCGGGCGTGGGAGGTCGTGCCCCATGCCCGCGACGACGTCCAATTCGGACTCCCGCAGCGCGCGGGCGGTCGCCCGGCCGCCCGACACATGCACGAGCGGATCCTTTGAACCGTGCACGACGAGTGCGGGCAGCCGCAGGTTCCGCAGCGCGCGGAAGCGGTCGCGGCCCGACATGATCGCCGCGAGCTGCCGTGCGGTGCCGCCGGGATTGACGCCGCGATCGAAGGAACGCTCGGCACGCTCCCGCATCCGGTCCTCGTCGAAGGGGTAGCCCGGCGAACCGATGACGCGGAACGTACGCAGCAGGTAGTCCACGTACTGCTCGCGATCGCGGGGCGGGGCCGAAAGCAGCATCGCGATCGCGCGGGCACTCGGCCGTCCGACGAACCGGTTGCCGGTGGTGGACATGATCGACGTCAGCGAGCGCACCCGCGCCGGATGCTTGATGGCCATGGTCTGCGCGACCATCCCGCCCATCGACGCGCCCACCACATGCGCGCTCTCGACACCGAGTCCGGCCAGCAACGCGGCCGCGTCGTCCGCCATGTCCGCCAGCGAGTACGGCGCCACGCGCAGGGTGTAGGCCAGCGGCAGGCTCACCCGCCCGGACAGCCGGCTGGAGCGTCCGGCGTCACGGTTGTCGTAGCGGATGACGTAGAAGCCCTCGGCAGCGAGGTTCTCACAGAGTTCGTCGTCCCACCAGATCATCTGCGAGGCCAGGCCCATGATCATCAGCAGCGGCCTGCCCTCCGGCGACCCGAACGTCTCGTGGCACAGCTCGATGCCGTTCACTTCGGCGATTGTCTCCGGCATCAGGACAGTGTGCCTACTCGCCGCGATACGCGCGAGCCTGGATTTCGTAAAGCTCGTGTTAGAGGCCTCCTTCCCCGATGAGTTCGGCGTGCGTGCCCTGTTCGATCAGCCGCCCCTTCTCCAGCACCAGGATCCGGTCCGCGGAACGGATGTTGGCCAGCCGGTGGGTCACGAGGATCGTGGTGCGCCTGCCCGTCCCGGACGTGCTCGCGTGCCGGAGCCCGGCGAAGACGCGGGCTTCGGCCTTCGCGTCGAGCGCGGCCGTCGGCTCGTCGGCGACCAGGACAGCGGCGTCGCGGTAGATACCCCTGGCGATCCCCATCCGCTGCCATTGCCCGCCCGAAAGATCCTGTCCGTCGTTGAACTTCTTCGACAGCACCGTTTTCTCCTTGGCAGAAAGGGACTCGATCACCTCGTCGGCGCCGGAGGAGAGGATCGCGTCATGCCACGCCGCGCGCTCCGGATCGTCCCGGCCGAGCCTGCCGACGGTCACGTTGTGCTCCGCGGTCATCGGCCATTCGGCGGGATCCTGCGCGATCACGGCGATGTTCGCATGCACCGATTCGTGGTCGGCGTCCGCGAGATCGACGCCGTCCCACGACACCTTTCCCTCGGACGGTGGATACAGCCCGGTGAGCAGCTTGCCAAGCGTGGTCTTGCCGGACCCGTTCTCACCGACCAGCGCGATGACCTCACCGCGCCGGATCGTCAGTGAAAGGTCCCGTAGCGCCGGGGTTTCCTGGCCCGGATAGGTGAAAGTGACGTTCTCCAGCCGGATCTCCGCCGGATCCGGCGGCGCGAGCAGCCCGCCCGTCGCCGGGCTGCGTTTTTCGGATTCCACGAGCAGCCGGTGGAAGAACGCGACGTAGAAGGAGTCCTCGTAGAGCGAATTGATCGCGTGCATGGTGGTGGACAGCGAGTTCGACGCCGTCCGCATGGCGAGTACGGCCGTGCCGGCGAGCGCGAGTTCCATCTGCCCGCTGTAGAGCAGGAAACCGAGCACGAAGTACGCGATCGCGGTACCCACGCCGGCGGCGGCGCGGCCGGTCAGCCGGACGAGGTTGCTGCGATGGGCGAGCCGGATTTCCTCGCGCATCAGGCTTTCGGTGATCCGCGAGTACTCGCTCAGCAGCGGTTCCTGCAGGGTGAGGGCATGCCGTTCGAGCGCGAACGAACGCCAGGTCGACACCTCCTCGACAATCGACTTCCGGATGTTCCGGCCGACGGTGTCGAGGTAGTGCCGGTAGTTCAGCCGGGCGACCTTGGCCGCCGCCCAGCCGTCGGCCGCCGCGGCGAGCAGGAGTACGGGCGCGAGCCACGGGTTGAGCAGGCCCGCCGCCACGAGGGCGGCGATCAGCGAGATCAGCGCCGACGTCAGATCCGCGATCCAGCGCAGGCTCATCTCGATGGCGCGGACGCCGTACCGCGCTCCTTGCCTTGCCAGCTCGCGGAAATCGGCGTCCTCGAAGGCGAGTAACCGCACCCGGACCATCGCGGCGGTGACTTCGTCGCCCGCGGAGGTGACGATGCGCGGCCGAAGCGCGCCTTCGACCGCCGCGACGGCGGTGTCGAGCAGCGCACGCAAGGCGTACGTGCCGGTGACGACCGCCAGCGCGGGCAGCGATTCCAGCACCCTGTCCGGGGTCGGCCCGTTCTCCAGCAACGCGGTGAACACGTTCGCCGTCGCGAGCAGCCCGAAGGCCGTGACGCAGCCGGAGAGCACGTGGACGACGCCTGCCAGCAGGGTCAGGCGCGCCGACGTCCGCCAGGCCAGCCGCAGCACGATCGCCACGGCGGACGGCAGCGCGCGGATGGCCTTGACCATCCCGGCGTCGGCCACGGTCTCGTCGACCATGGCCCACTCGGGCATCTTCAGGTTCTCGACCCCGATCAGGGGCACGGGAGCTTCGGGCACTCCTCCTTCTCTACGCGCACCCACCGACAATTCCGACCGCCTTCGGGGCTGGGTGTTGTCCGCTTGAGTACATGAAGGTCCCCTTCCTTGCGTCTAGCGCAGGGAAGGGGGCCTTCATGTACTTCGCCAGGGTTGCGAAGGGCCGCGCAGGCGGGACGAAAGTCCCCTTCAGCTCCAACACCCAGTGCGCTATCGTCTCGCTAGAGCGATCTATCAAATCGCAAGGGGGCAAGTATGGAAGCTCTACGAGACCGGGGCCTCACCGCATTGCGGCTGATCCTGGCCTTCACGCTGTTGTCCACCACGCTGCACTACACGCACAACGTGATCCGGGCGGCCGACTATCCGCAGGTCGAAGGGGTGTCGGTCACCGTCACCGCCGTCCTGGTCGTCGTCGCCTACGTTCTCTTCACCTCGTTCGGCATCCTCGGCTACCGCGACTATCTGCGCGGACGCTACTGGCGGGCGCTCGCGTTCCTGATGGTCTTCTCGCTGTCCGGGCTGGCGAGTCTCGGGCACTTCCTGGTCGGCGTTCCGCAGGTCCCGGCCTTTTGGTTCGCCACGATTTTCACCGACACCGCCGCCGCGCTGCTGCTGTGGGCCTTCGTGATGTGGGCGGCGACGAAGCTCAACCGGGTGAGTGTGCCTGACCAACTTTCTACACAACATTGACGGGGATTATCGAGATGTAGACAATCGATGGGGTGACGCGGACCACATCGGTGACGTTCGAACGTCATCCCAGCGGCTACCGGCACTGGAAGCTGACCATCGACGGCGACGTCGCGTGGCTCGAACTCGATGTCGACGCCGACGGGGGTCTCGTACCGGGTTACGAGCTCAAACTCAACTCGTACGACCTCGGCGTCGACATCGAGTTGTACGACGCCACCCAGCGCCTGCGGTTCGAACATCCCGAGGTCCGCGCGGTCATCGTGACCAGCGCGAAGGACAACGTCTTCTGTGCCGGTGCGAATATCCGCATGCTGGCCTCGTCGTCGCACGAGTGGAAGGTGAACTTCTGCAAGTTCACCAACGAGACCCGCAACGCCATGGAGGACGCGTCCGCGTACTCCGGGCAGAGCTACGTCGCCGCGGTGAACGGCACCTGCGCCGGTGGCGGCTACGAAATCGCGCTCGCCTGCGAGAAGATCCTGCTGGTCGACGACAATTCCTCGACCGTCGCGCTGCCGGAAGTCCCGCTGCTCGGCGTCCTCCCCGGCACCGGCGGGCTCACCAGGCTGGTCGACAAGCGTGGTGTGCGACGCGACCTCGCCGACGTCTTCGCCACCCGGCCTGACGGCGTGAAGGGGCGCACCGCCGTCGATTGGGGCCTTGTCGACGAACTCGTGCCCCGGCAGGGATTCCGCGAAACCGTACTGGCCAAAGCCCGGGAACTCGCCAGGACGAGCGAGCGGCTCGATGGCGAAGGTGTCGAACTGGCGCCGTTGACCCATCGGTATGTCGACGTCGCCCTCGGTGCGACCGAAGCGACGATCACCGTCAAGGGGCCGGAAGACGACGACGGCTGGTTACTGGATGTCACCCGTGAACTGGACGACGCGATCCTTCGCTTGCGCACCAACGAGCCCGTACTCGGCACCTGGGTGCTTCGCACCGAAGGCGATCCCGCGAAGGTGCTCGACCACGAGCGGGCCGTGTTCGACGCGAAAGACTGTCTGAGCAACGAAATCGTCCACTACTTCAAACGCACGCTGAAACGGCTCGATGTCACCAGCCGTAGCCTGATCGCGCTCATCGAACCTGGTAGCTGCTTCGCGGGGTCGCTGCTCGAACTCGCTCTCGCCGCCGACCGGCAGTACATCTTGGACGGTCCGCCGATCGACGACGAAGACAGTGAAGAACGTGCCTCGATCACGTTGTCCGAAGCCAACTTCGGCCGCTTCCCGATGGGCAACGGCCTTACCCGCCTGGAGTCCCGGTTCTTCGGCGACCCGGACCACGTCACGAGGCTTCTGGAAGAACGTGGCCGGGTGCTGAGCCCGGGGAACGCGAACGAACTCGGCCTGGTCACCGGCGCGCCGGACGATCTCGACTGGGAGGACGAGATCCGGATCGTGCTGGAAGGACGGGCGTCGCTGAGCCCGGACGCCTTGACCGGAATGGAGGCGAACCACCGGTTCGTCGGCCCCGAGACGCCGGAAAGCAAGATCTTCGGCCGTTTGGCCGCTTGGCAGAACTGGATCTTCACCCGTCCGAACGCGTCCGGTCCCGAGGGCGCTTTGCGTCGTTACGGGACTGGTCAGAAGGCCGTCTTCGACAGGAAGCGGGTCTGAAACCCCATGCCGACCAAGATCGATTACGACGCCAAGATCCCCAACAACGTCGACCTCTCCGGTAACCGGCGGCTCCAGCGGGCGCTGGAAGGCTGGCAGCCGAAGTTCCTGAACTGGTGGGGCGAGATGGGCCCCACCTTGCGGACCAACGGTGTCTACCTGCGCACCGCGATCAGCGTCGGCCGGGACGGCTGGGCGCATTTCGACCACGTCGACGTGCCAGGCTACCGATGGGGGATCTTCCTCGCGGAACCGGATCCGGACCGGGTCATCGCGTTCGGGGAGCACCAGGGCGAACCCGCCTGGCAGCAGGTCCCCGGCGAATACCGCGCCGACCTGCAACGGCTCATCGTGATCCAGGGCGACACGGAACCCGCGTCGGTCGAGCAGCAGAAACTGCTGGGGCTGACCGCGCCGAGCCTCTACGACCTGAGAAACCTCTTCCAGGTCAACGTCGAAGAAGGCCGTCATCTGTGGGCGATGGTCTATCTACTGCACGCCTACTTCGGCCGGGAAGGCCGGGAGGAAGCGGAAGGACTACTGCTCCGGAATTCCGGAAGCCCGGACGCCCCACGCATCCTCGGCGCGTTCAACGAGGAGACCGCGGATTGGCTCGCCTTCTACATGTTCACTTATTTCACCGATCGCGATGGCAAGTATCAGCTCGGCACCCTCAAGGAAAGCGGCTTCGACCCGCTTTCCCGCACTTGTGAATTCATGCTCAAGGAAGAAGCGCACCACATGTTCGTCGGCACTACAGGAGTGGATCGGGTGGTCACTCGCAGTGCCGAACTGATCCGCGAACACGACACCTTCGACATCGCCGGGTACGGCGGGATCCCGCTGGAAGTGATCCAGCGTTACCTCAACTTCCATTACACCGTCTCACTCGACCTGTTCGGCAGCGAGACCTCCACCAACGCCGCGAACTACTACACCGCCGGCCTGAAAGGACGCTGGCAGGAGGGCCGCCGCAAGGACGACCACAAGCTCACCGACGACGCCGCGGCGCTGTCCCGGCCACGCGCCGACGGCACCTGGGAGACCGAGGAGCTGCAGGCCATCCTGCTGCTGAACCTCGATCTGCGGGAGGAGTACCGGGCCGACTGCCAGACCGGCGTCAACCGCTGGAACAAGATCCTGGACGAGGCCGGTGTCGATTTCCGATTCGTCCTCCCGCACCCTGGATTCAATCGGGAAGTCGGCATAAACTCCGGCCACCATGTGACGCCCGACGGCACGGTTGTCGACGAGCGGACGTGGCTGGCCGGCAAACGCAAGTGGCTGCCCACTCCCGAAGACCTGACCTTCGTCCGATCGCTGATGCACCCGGTGTACGAGCGAGGAAAGATCGCGAGCTGGGTGGCGCCCCCACGCCAGGGCATCAATGGAAAGCCGTTCGACTACGAATACGTTTACTTGAGCTGAGCCGAGAGAAGGTGGGCCCGTGACCGCTGAAGCTACCGGGTTCAACGCGGCGAGCTACCTGCTCGACCGGCATCTGGCGGAAGGGCGCGGGGCGAAGGAAGCGGTCGTTTCCCCGAGGCGGAGCCTCACCTACGCCGGGCTCGCGGCCGAGACCCGCCGGGTCGCGGCCGGACTGAAGGCGATCGGCGTCCGCACTGAGGAACGGGTCCTGTTCTGCATGGTCGACGACGTCGAGCTGCTCACCGGGATCCTCGGCGCGATGCTGGCCGGAGCGGTGGCGGTGCCGGTGTCCACGATGGTCACCGGGATGGACCTCGGCAAGGTGCTGGCCGATTCGCGGGCAAGGGTGCTGTGCGTTTCCGGCGAGTTCGCGTCGCAGGCGACGATCGCGCTGGGGCTGGCGCCGGAGGTCACCGACGTCGTGCTCGACCGCGCGAAAGCGGCCGAGCTGCCGTCCGGTGTCCGCACGCACGACTGGACCGATCTGTCCACAGTGGATGACAGCGGCTTCGAGGCGGCGCCCACCTGGGAGGACTCGCCCGCGCTCTGGCTCTACACGTCGGGGACGACGGGTAAGCCGAAGGGCGCGATGCACCGGCACGCGGGTATCCGCGCCGTCTGCGAGACGTACGCGCGAGACGTGCTGGACACCGGCCCGAACGATCGGTTCCTCTCGGTCCCGAAGCTGTTCTTCGCTTACGGCTTGGGTAATTCCGCGTTCTTCCCGCTCGCGGCGGGCGGCACGGCGCTGCTCGAACCGGCGCGCCCGACCCCCGGGCTGATCGCCGCCAGGGTCAAGGCCGAACGGCCGACGCTGTTCTTCGCCGTCCCGACGTTCTACGCGGCTTTGCTCGCCGGCGACGTCCCGGACGACACGTTCAGCTCGGTGCGCCAGGCCGTTTCGGCTGGCGAACCGCTATCCGCCCTGCTGTACAACCGGTTCCGCGAGCGCTTCGGCGTCGAGATCCTCGACGGCATCGGTTCGACGGAGGCACTGCACATCTTCCTGTCCAACCGGCCGCATCAGGTCCGCCCCGGCCGCACCGGGGTGCCGGTGCCCGGGTACGAGGTCACGCTGCGCGACGAGCACGGCGCACCCGTACCGGACGGGCAGCCCGGCGAGCTCTACGTTTCCGGGCCGTCGATCGCGAGCGGCTACTGGGCGCGGTACGAGACGACGAAGCGGGTCTTCGAGGGCGAGTGGCTGCGAACGGGTGACAGTTTCGTGCGTGACGCCGACGGGAGCTACCTCTGTCTCGGGCGGTTCAACGACATGCTGAAACCCGGCGGGATCTGGGTGTCCCCGACCGAGGTCGAGGAGCGGTTGCTGCGGCATCCGGCGGTCGCCGAGGTCGCGGTCGTCGCCGCCTTCGACGCCGACGGCATCGAGAAGCCGATCGCCTGCGTGGTCGGCGTGCCCGGTCACCGGCTGGACGCGGACGAGCTGATCGAGTTCTGCCGGGCCGGGCTGGCGTCGTTCAAACGTCCGCGCGGCATCGTCGAACTCGGCGAACTGCCGAAGACGGCGACCGGGAAGATCCGGCGCAACGTCATCCGGGACCTGGTGCGGGACATGCACCAGATGCGGGCCTACCAGCCGGATCCCACTTCCCCCCTGCCCGGCTGACTCCCCGCGTTTCGTCCTCCGCCCTCCGTGTGTGTCATGAGGGGTCCCCATAGGACGAAATTTGTCCTATGGGGACCCCTCATGACACATCGCGAGCCGGTTCTTCAGTTCTCGCCGTTGACGGTGCGCAGGATCCGCATGGCCTCCGCCAGCGCGTGCGCGTCGTCACCGAGCGGGGCCAGCACGATCCGGCGCAGGATCTCCGCACACGCCTGCCGCGCCTGCCCCGCGACGTCGAGGCCGTGGTCGGTGAGTGCGGCGAACGTGACGCGCCGGTCGTCCGGGCTGGGGACGCGGCAGATCAGGCCGGCGGCGACCAGCCGGTCCGCGACCTTGGTGAAACCGCCGCTGGACAACGCCGCCTCGACGGCCAGCCGCGTCATCGGCATCCGGTGCTCTGGCGAGCGGACAAGCCGCAGGAGGATGTCGAACGACGCCGGCGCCAGGCCGAACCGGTCGGCGATCTCACCCATCAGCTTGTTCTGCGTCGCCAGGTAGCCCTCGATCACCAAACCCCACCAGGTGACCACTTCGTCGTCGTTCGGTTCCGCTGTCACGCGGCGAGGGTACACCAGCAAGTCTTCCTGGAATATATCTTGCGCGCGAGAGGTTATCGGGCTAGCGTCATTTCACCGGCTCCAGAGGAGGGGCACCATGTCGATCAAGACTTCAGGCCTGCACCACGTCACCGCCATCGGTGGCGATCCCCAGCGCAACGCGGACTTCTACACCCGGGCCCTCGGGCTGCGGCTGGTGAAGACCACGGTGAACTTCGATGATCCTGGCACCTTTCATCTGTACTACGGCGACGGATCCGGCAAGCCCGGCTCGCTGATGACGTTCTTCCCGTGGAAGGACGCGCCCAAGGGCAGGCACGGCACCGGCCAGGCGACGACCACGTCGTTCTCCGTACCCGAAACCTCGCTCGGCTGGTGGAAACGGCACCTCGCCGACAACGGCGTCGAGAGTGACCAGATCCGCAACTCCGACGGTGAGGAGACACTCACCTTCCTTGACCCGGACGGCCTGAAGCTCTCGCTCGTCGCGCATCCGCAGGGCGACCCGCGTGATCCGTGGGACACGAAGCTCGTCCCGGCGGAGAACGCCATCCGCGGCCTGCATTCCGTCACGCTTTCGGTGTCCAAAGAGGACGCGACCGCCGGGATGCTGACCGACGGCCTCGGCCTGACCTTCGAGCACCAGGACGGCAACCGGCTCCGTTTCTCCGCCGGTGACGGCGGCCCCGGCGCACTCGTCGACGTCCTGGTGACGCCGGACGCGCCGCGCGGTCTGGTCGCGGCCGGAACCGTGCACCACGTCGCCTGGCGCGCCCCCGACGAGCGGACGCAGGCCGCCTGGCGCGACGAGCTCATCGACGACGGCGTGAACGTGACGTCCATTTTGGACCGTCAGTACTTCCGTTCGATCTACTTCCGCGAACCGGGCGGTACACTGCTCGAAGTCGCCACCGACGAACCCGGCTTCGCGATCGACGAGCCGTTGCTGGAACTCGGCCGCGCGCTGAAACTCCCGCCGTGGCTGGAGCCCAAACGTGAGGACATCGAGGCGATGCTGCCGAAGCTGGACCTCCCGTGCGAGAACAACCCGGAATCGCGATGAATCCGTTGGAACACAAGTATGTCGAAGGATCACCGGACGCGCCGGTGCTGCTGTTCCTGCACGGCACCGGCGGCGGGCCGGACGATCTGGTGCCGCTCGCGCGGGAACTGAGTCCGTCTTCGGCGCTGCTCGCGCCGGTCGGTCCGGTGTCCGAACACGGTGCGGCACGGTGGTTCCGGCGCTTGGCCGAAGGCGTTTTCGATTATGAGGACGTCGTGTTACGCGCGCATCAGCTTGCCGATTTCGTGGTGTCAGCGCGAAAAGAATACGAAATCGAGAACAGGCGACTGGTCGCGATCGGGTTTTCCAACGGAGCCAATATCGCCGCCGCGGTGACACTGCTCCGCCCGGACGCGATCCATGAGGCCGCGCTCTTCGCGGCGATGTCGCCGGTTCCTTCGCCGCCGCAACACGATTTGTCCGGTACGCGAGTGTTCCTGTCGAACGGTGAACACGACCCGATGGCGCCGCTCGCCTCGGCGGATACTTTGGTCCGGACCTTACGTGAGCGCTCCGCCGAAGTCGTCGCACACCGCCATCCGGGCGGACATACCGTGACAGGCAACGGTTTGGTCGCGGCCGCGGACTGGCTGGGGAGAGCAAAGTAGACGGACGTACCATCGCCGGATGACCAATGGGGAACTAGCCCGCGCCAAGGCACTGCTCGAATCCGTGCTCCTCGCGGACGGGCACAACGACCTGCCGTGGGAGTTGCGTGTCACGACCGGGCCGGATCCGGTCGCGGCCGTGACGGGTACGGACCTCACCGTCCGCCAGCCGCATCTGCACACCGATTTCCCGAAACTCGCCGAAGGCAGGCTCGGGATGCAGTTCTGGTCCGTCTACGTGCCCTGCCAGTTCGAGGGACACAGCGCGGTCACGGCGGTCCTCGAACAGGTCGAGATCGTGCACCAGATGATCGAGCGGTACCCCGACCGCCTGGCACTCGTGGACACCGCGGACGAAGCCGAAGCCGCGTTCCGCGACGGCAAGATCGCCTCGCTGCTGGGTGCCGAAGGCGGCCACAGTATCGCCGAATCCCTTGGCGTGCTGAGGATCCTGCGCCGTCTTGGCGTCCGTTACATGACACTGACGCACAACTACAACACGACTTGGGCAGACTCCGGCACCGACGAACCCACGCACAACGGGCTCACCGGCTTCGGCCGCGACGTCGTCCGCGAGATGAACAAGATCGGCATGCTGGTCGACCTGTCGCATGTCGCGCCGAGCACGATGCGTGCCGCGCTGGAGGTCAGCTCCGCGCCGGTGATCTTCAGCCACTCCTCGTGCGTCGCGGTCAACGACCACCCCCGCAACATCCCCGACGACGTACTGGAGACGTTGGCCGCCAAGGACGGCGTCGCGATGGTGACGTTCGTGCCGGGCTTCATCTCGCCGAAGGTCGCGGAGTGGGACGACCAGCTTCGCCAGGACATGGACGCCGCCGGACAGGACTACCGGAACCTCGACCTGCGCACGAAGTTCACCGCGGAGCGAGGCGGCCCGGAGAAACCGAAGGCGTCCATCGACGACGTCGTCGCGCACATCGAGCACGCGCGCGAAGTGGCCGGAGTCGACCACATCGGTCTCGGCGGCGACTACGACGGAGTCGCGACGCTGCCCGAAGGCCTGGAGGACGTTTCGAAGTACCCGGTCCTCTTCGCCGCGCTGCTGGAACGCGGCTGGAGCGAGGCGGATTGCGCCAAGCTCGCCGGGCAGAACACCTTGCGCGTGCTCCGCGCGGCGGACGAGGTCACCCGATCGGACGCTTGAAGGCGCGATCAAGCCGGCTTCGGCGGACACTGTCGTGCATGACGCAGCCGCACGAGGGTGCCGCCGAGGTTCCGGTCGAGCCCGTCAAGCCGCCCGAAACCGCCGGCGGCGCGCGCCACAGCGGTAAGTTCGACGCCGTCCCGAAGCTCAAGCGCACGCGAGTGAGCGGGACTTGGATCGCCGTCATCGTGGCGCTGATCGTCTTGGTGTTCCTGTTGATCTTCATCCTGCAGAACCTCGACACCGCCACCGTGCATTTCCTCGGTATGTCCGGCAGCATGCCGCTCGCCGTCGCGATGCTGTTCTCCGTGATCGCCGGTGGCGCGCTGGTCGCACTCGTCGGCGGCGCGCGGATCCTGCAGTTGCGCAAACAGGCCAAATCGCGCCACCTGCTGCGCTGAGCCTTAGCCTGAGCCTCAGCCGACGATGATCGACGTCATCCCGAGCAGGGTGGCGCAAACGTTTTCGTCCCCCTTGACGGTCACCCGGTCCCGGTCCGCCGGGTTCCGGGTGCACAGCCGCCAGAACGTGTCCGCGTCCGTCGTCACCGAGGCCAGCGGCGAGCGTGACGTCGGCGCGACCTTGTCGATTTCCCAGCCGCCGACGGCCAGCTGAGCCGTCCACTTCCCGCCGCCCTGCCCGGTCACGGTGTAGACGACCTGCCTGCCGACGCGTGCTTCGACGTCACGCAGGGTGTGTGGCAGCGCGCGCATGAAGGTGTCGACCACCGGGCCGCGGAACGCCGCCTCGTCGAGTGTCCGTGCCCCGACGGCCTCGCGGATCTGCTGCTGGTGCACCCAGAACTCGGTGTACTCGCGGGCGACGTCGAGCCAGACCGGCGCCGGCTCGTCCCCGGCCCAGCTCACCGGATCCCCGACGGCGTCGAGATCAGCGCGGCCCCACATCTCGGCGAGCTGCGAGGTGCTGTCGACGAGCATCGCGAACAGCACTTCGGGCGACAGCCGCCGGCACGCGACCACCCATTCGTCGTTGATCCGGTCGATGAACTTCACGAACGGTTCGCTCTCGCGGGGCGCCGTCATCCGGTAGTCGTCACGGTCGCGGGACAGCCTGCCGAGTTTGTCGCCAAGGAGATGGGCGGCGAGATCGTGCACCGTCCAGCCGGCGCAGACCGTCGGCGCGGCCCACTGATTGGCGTCGAGCCCGGTGAGGACATCGAGCAAGGCCTGCTCCTCCCGCGCGAACAGCGGGAGGACGTCGACCGGCGGACCCCAGCGCGTGAAGCTCATACCGGCCATCCAAACACCCTCGTCGATCACAATTTCGGCCATTCGGCCTACTCGCAGGTAGCATCAGCGCGAACGTGAGGGGAGTACCCGTGAGCAACGATCGACCCGCCGGTGACGACCTGGCCGCTTTCGCCAAACGCGCGGGGCGGCTGGCGGGCTGGGCCGCCCGCACGGGCTTCGAATTCACGCGCAAACTGCCCGGCGTCGAGATCGCCGAGCAGGTCTTCAAACAGGGCGAACGGCAGCTGCTGACGGAACTGCGCCGTCGTCTCGACGAGGTCGACGACCCGTACCACGCCGCGCTGACCGCCGCGTCCGCGATGAACCGGCCCGGCTCCAACGGCTCGCGCCCCGTCGAAGCGACCATCACCCTCGTGCATACGCGCGCCCAGCTCGAACCGCTCCGCGCGGCGATGGCGGAGCTGCTGAACCACTCGATCGGCTTCGGCCGTGAGCGGTCCCGCGAGTACCTCTACGCGATCATCCTGCGGCAGCTGACGCCTGACGAGGCCCGCATCCTTTCCGCGCTTTCGGACGGCTCGCCGTTCCCCGCCGTCGACGTCGCGGAGCGGACCAACCTCGGTGGCGCCGGACGGTTCGTGCTGCGCAACGCGTCCACCGTCGGCAAGGCGGCCGGGGTGTCGCTGCCGGACCAGGTGCCCGGCTACCTCACCCGGCTGATCGGGCTCGGCCTGGTCGAGCTGGACGAAGAGGTCCCCTCGTTGGAGACCCAGTACGAGATCCTGCTGACCGACGAGACCGTCCGCGAGGCCGAGAAATCGGTCAAGCGGGTCAAGTTCGTCAAGCGTACGGTCCACATTTCCCGGCTCGGCGCCCACTTCTGGCAGGCCTGCGACCCGAGCATCGGCTGAACCCGGGTATGGGCGCGTTCCTCGACGGCATCCTCGCCGACTTCGCCCAGCACTGGCCGCTTTACGTCTCCATCCCGATCGTCGCCGCGTTGATCGGGTACACCACCAAACTCGTCGCGATCCGGATGATGTTCCAGCCGGTCGAGTTCGTCGGGATCAAACCGTTCCTCGGCTGGCAGGGCATCGTGCCCAAACGCGCCGCGCGGATGGCGAGTATCGCCTGCGACACGATGACCGAACAGCTGATCAAACCGGCGGAGGTCGTCGCCAGGCTCGATCCGCGGCGAATCGCCAAGGAGATCGAAAAACCACTCCAAGCCGCGGTCGAGGACATCGTGCGCGACGTCGCCGCCCACTATCAGCCGGGGCTGTGGGAATCGCTGCCGGTGGGGATGCAGCGGCTGGTGATCCAGCGCGTCCAGGCCGAGACGCCGAGGATGGTCGCCGCCGTACTGGAGCTGATCAAGTCCGATGTGGACAGTGTGTTCGACCTCAAGGGCATGGTGGTCACCGCACTGGTCAAGGACAAGCGGCTGCTGAACCGGATCTTCCAGGAAGCGGGCGACAAGGAGTTCAAGTTCATCGCCCGGTCCGGCATCTTCTTCGGCGGGCTGATCGGCGTCATCCAGATGGTCGTGTGGGTGCTGTTCAAGTTCCCGCTGATGATGCCGCTGTTCGGGCTGTTCACCGGCTGGTTCACCGACTGGCTGGCGCTGCGGATGATCTTCTACCCGCTCGAAGAGCGCCGGTACTTCGGCGTGCGGTGGCAAGGCTTGTTCCTGAAGCGGCGCGGCGAAGTCGCGGAGGCGTACGGCGGGCTGATCGCGAAGGAGATCATCACCCCGCACAACGTGATCGAAGCGGTGCTGCACGGCCCGCTGTCCGACCGGGTCCTCGGCCTGATCCAGCGCCAGCTCGACGAACAACTCGGCCGCCGCGTCGGCGTCGGGAAACCGCTGGTTGTGTTCGCCGTCGGCAGCAGGCGGTATCAGGACATGAAGCTGAACATCGCCGAGAAGATCATGGACAAACTGCCGGAGACCATGCGGTACATCGAGGACTACGCGAACGACGCGATGGACATCCGGAACGTGCTGGTGACGAAGATGAAGGAACTGTCGCCGCGTGAGTTCGAAGGCCTGCTGCGGCCCGCGTTCCAGCAGGACGAATGGATCCTGATCGCGACCGGCGCCGTCCTCGGCTTCGCCGTCGGTGAGGCCCAAGTCCTCCTCTTGGAACACTTCGCAGCCTGACGTCGCCCCGCGTTTAGTCCTCCGAGACGGTGGCCCGGCCTGACGCGACCCCGCACTCGCGTGCTTGAAGGCGTAACTCGCGTGCTTGGAGGCGTAACTCGCGTGCTTGAAGGCGTCACTCACGTGCTTGGACGTCGTACATCGAGTGCGACATTCAGGCACGCGAGTTACGCCTTCAGGCACGCGAGTGACGCGTTCAGGCACGCGAACCGGCAGTTCGGCAAGATCGTCGGTGACCGTGGGGTGAAACCGCCCTTACGGGCGAACGAATTTCGGCACGATCGGTGGTACACCGGTTCATCCGTCCGGTCTAAGGTGCTCGTGCACAAGCCTTGGGGAGGGCGCATATGGCCGACGCGGGAAGCCCGTGGCCGCAGGAGATCCGGCTGGCGATGACCATGGTGGGCGGGGCGAGCCTCGCGGTCTGGATGGGCGGGGTCGCCACCGAGACCTCGCATCTGCTGCGGGCGTCGAGAACGCCGGAAGCCGAGGGGCCGTACCGGGCCCTGCTCGACCTGCTCAACGCCACGGTCTCACTCGACGTGCTCACCGGCACGAGCGCGGGCGGGATCAACGCGGCGTGCCTCGGCCTCGCCGAGGCGTTCCGGTCGAGTCCGCAGGTGTTGCGTGACACGTGGATCAGCACGGGATCGCTCGACAATCTCATCCGCGAACCCGGCGAGAAGGAACCGCGCTCGCTGCTCGACGGCGACAAGGTGCTCCTCGGCGATCTGAAGGACGCGTTGCACCGGATCACCGACAAGGCGACGGTGAAACCCGACTGTCCCGACATCACCGTGCTGCTCACCGGCACGATGATCGACGGTGAGACGACCCGGTTCGACGACGCGCTGGGAAATCTGGTGCGGGACACCGAACATCGCCTGCTGTTCCGGTTCGACGGTCCTTTGTGGACGAAAGACGTGGTGGGGCCGCTCGCGCTGGCGGCACGCTCCACCGCGTCTTTCCCCGGCGCATTCGAACTGTCCCGGATGCCGATCGGCGGCAAGACCGACGAGTTGCATCCGGATATGACGCCGTACACCGACGTCACCCGATCGCATTGGCTGACGGACGGCGGGGTGCTGCTGAACAAGCCGCTGCGCCCGGCGTTGCGGGAGATTTTCGAACGGCCGTCGCATTCGGACGTCCGGCGGCTGCTGCTGTATGTGGTGCCGACGGCGGAACGCGAGGCCGAGCGGGTCGAGGTCGACGGGGACCGGCCGCCGCTTCTCGGCATCGCGATGAGCAAGGTCGTCGGCACCGTGCTGAGCCAGACCATCAGCGCCGAACTCGAAGACCTGACCCGGCACAACGACGCCGTCGTCCGTACCAGGGGAACCCGCGTTTCCCTTGCGGCGATGGGAGTTCGCGGCGGTCCGGCCGCGTTGGTCGATCAGCGGCTGATGAACGACTACCGCGATCGGCGGGTGCAGGAGGACGCCACCGCGCTGGTCCGCGAGGCGACCCGCAGGCTGTCACTGTCCGATGTGGAGGATCCGAGCAGGCAGTGGGCGTCCGGGACGGCGGCGCAGTTGCGTGCGGCCGCGGCGGAAGGTCTGCGTGACGGCCTGCCCGCCAAGCCGCCGAAGGATTCCTGTCAGCTCGAACACCTGGTCGCCTTCCGCACCACCGCGTTGGACGATTCGGTGGCCACCGGCCTGCAACTGGTCAACGCCGGTTTCCGGCTCGATCCGGCGCCGGAGCAGGCGGTGCAGCTCAATCGTTGCCGTGTCCTGCTGCATGAGGCGCGACACAAGGCGTCGCGTGGTCAGCGGCTCGCGACCTGGGTCGCCGCACAGGATCCGCCGCCCGGTGACGTCACCTTGGCCGCCTGGATCGGGAAGCTCGCCAAGGACTGGGCGACGCTCGGCCGGTCGGACACGCTGAAAGAGGCGTGGCCGCTCGTGACCGCCGCGCTCCGGCAGGCGACGCCGATCCTTTTGCCGCTGGCCAAGGCGAAACCGGATACCGAAGCCGGTGACACGGTCAGCACCCTGCTCGCGTGGACGGGGCTCACGTCCGACGAGAAGAGCGCGGGTGACCCGATCGTCACCGCGCGGCTGGTGCTGCTGCACATCGCCACGCGGGGGCTGCTCGCGCGGCCGCCGTCGGTCGACCAGCGGGTCGACCTCGTCCAGGTGAGCGCGGATTCGCGGACGCTGATGGATATGAAGCGGCGCCGATCATGGGACAAGCTCACCGGCATGCAGGCCGACTACTTCGGCGCGTTCTACAAGGCGTCCTGGCGTGCGAACGACTGGATGTGGGGCCGGGTCGACGGCGCGGGCTGGCTGGTCCAGTGCCTGCTCGACCCGAAACGACTGAGGCTCCTGCGTGACGTCGTCGGGCGTGACGCCTTCCGAGCTCAGGTGCGGGACACGTTCAAGAAGATCGGCTGGCGGCGGCCGGGTACCGAAGACGGGCTGTCGCAACCGGAAGCGGAGGCGTTGCGCGCGCAATTGACCGGTGAACTCGCTTTCCTCGGCCTCGACGGCGAACTCGGTGACGTGGAAGGAGAAGCCGCCCTGCCGATCAGCATGCCGGTGACGGCGATGGTGCTCGCCAGGGTCCGGCAACTGGAGATCGCGCGTGAGGAACTGCCCTGCGTCGGCCTCCATTGCGGACACGACGCGAAAACGGCCAAGGGGAACGGGAAGCCGTCGGAACGGTTCCGGCAGCTGATCGAGAATGAGCCGGAAACCGAGGAGCAGACCCAGCACGCGTTCCAGGCGTGCCAGGTCTCCGCCGAGCGGTTCGAACACGAACGTGGCTCGATGCTGCTGACGAAGACGCTGGTCAAGGCGGGTGCCGCCGGGATCAACGCGGCCGTCGGCGCGACGCGGGTGCCGAAGTCGGTCCAGCCGGCGGCCACTTTCGCGCAGGCCGCCGGACGCGGTGCGTGGTGGATCACCCGCGGCGCGGCCACGCTGCCGTCACCGTGGAACGTGCTGGCCGCGTTGATCACCGTGCTGGCGGGGTTCGTCCTCGGCGGACAGGGCGGCCCGGTGCTGCAATGGGTCGGCGTCCCGGTCGCCGCGGGGGCCGTCGTGTTCCTGGTGGTCAGCCTAATGACGTTGCGCAAGACGTGGCGGATGGTGCTTACGGTGGTGGCGGTGCTGGCGGGGGCGGGGTTACTGTTCGCGGCGTTCCTGCCGCCGGTGCGTGAGCCGCTGTTCGGCTGGCTCGGCGACGTCGTCGCGGCCTGGCGGCGAGGCGAGGCGCCGGTGTGGTGGCTTGTGGTCTGTCTGCTGCTCCTGCTGCCCGCCGTCTGGACCCCGCTCGGTTCCGTATTCCGGCGGCGGAGGCGCCGCTGAACCGCCGAATTGCGGCCTTGTCCTGCGAAGTAGTGGTAACCGTTGGTATCGTCACATGCGGTGAGACCGCAGCGTAGCGGCCTTACCCACGAGTGCTGCGCTTCAAACGTTACCGTTACCTTTGTCACGTATGTTTCAGGGTTGTCGCAGGTAGCCGCGTTGCCGCCGCCGCGCTGAACTGACCGCGCCCGAAACCTCCGGTACGTTTCTTGAACATGTCCGGAAAGCACTTGATCGAATACCCGACCAAGGCAGACGGTGCCGAGCTCTGGCGAATCGCCCGTGATTCGAAGAAGCTGGATCTCAACTCGGCCTACGCCTATTTGCTGTGGTGCCGCGATTTCGCCGACACCTCTGTCGTCGCCAAAGTCGACGGTATCCCGGTCGGCTTCGTGCTCGGGTATCGGAAGCAGGACACCGGCTTCGTCTGGCAGGTCGCGGTCGACGCGTCCCAGCGGGGAAAAGGCCTGGCCGGGGCACTGCTCGACGAGTTGTTCAGCCGTCTTGCCGCCCAAGGCGTGCGGTACCTCGAAACGACGATCACGCCGGACAACGAGGCTTCGATCCGGTTGTTCGCCTCGTTCGCCAAGCGGTGGAACGCCACCTTGGAACGCCAGGATCTGTTCACGTCGGCGGATTTTCCGGCCGAAGACGGAACGCATGAGCAAGAGGATCTGTACCGAATCGGTCCGCTCAGCAGTCAGTAGAATGTAAAGCCGGGGATCGCAGGGAGAAAGAAAACGTCATGAGCATTTTCGAAGAACTCGAATCCCAAGTACGCAGCTACAGCCGCGGCTGGCCCGTGGTGTTCGACAGGGCGCAGGGGAGCTACCTGTACGACGAAGACGGCAAGGGGTATCTCGACTTCTTCGCCGGTGCCGGCGCGCTCAACTACGGGCACAACAACCCGGCACTCAAGCGGGCACTGATCGACTACATCGCCCGTGACGGCGTCACGCACGCACTCGACATGTTCACCGTGGCCAAGCGGGACTTCCTGGAGACGTTCAAGGAGAAGATCCTCGCGCCGCGCGAACTCGACTACAAGGTCGTCTTCCCCGGTCCCGGTGGCGCGAACGCGGTCGAGGCCGCGCTGAAGCTCGCACGCAAGGTGACCGGCAAGGAATCGGTCATCAACTTCACCAACGCCTTCCACGGCATGACGCTGGGTGCCTTGTCGGTGACCGGTAACTCGATGAAGCGTGGCGGCGCGGGCGTCCCGCTGGTGCACGCCACCCCGATGCCGTACGACAACTACTTCGACGGTTCCATCCCGGACTTCCTGTACTTCGAGAAGCTGCTCGGGGACTCCGGCAGCGGTCTCAACGAGCCCGCCGCCGTGATCGTCGAAGGCGTGCAGGGCGAGGGCGGCATCAACGCCGCGCGAGTCGAGTGGCTCAAGGCCCTCGACGACCTGTGCAAGAAGCACGGCATCCTGCTGATCCTCGACGACGTCCAGATGGGCTGCGGCCGCACCGGCTCGTTCTTCAGCTTCGAGGACGCGGGCATCAAACCCGACATGGTCTGCCTGTCGAAGTCCATCAGTGGCTACGGCATCCCGATGGCGCTCACCCTGATCCGCCCGGACCTCGACGTCTGGGAGCCGGGTGAGCACAACGGCACCTTCCGCGGCATCAGCCCGGCGTTCGTCACCGCGACCGAGGCGCTGCGCGTCTACTGGAGCGACGACGAGCTCGAGAAGTCGACCAAGGCCAAGGGCGAGCGCATCGCCGCCGCTTTCGAAGGCATCGTCGAGGCGTACCCGGACGCGAAGCTGTACGCCAAGGGCCGCGGTCTGGCCCGCGGTCTCGAGTTCGCCGACGGCGACCTCGCGGGCAAGGTCTGCGCCGCCGCGTTCGAGCGCGGGCTGCTGATGGAGACCTCCGGCCCCGACGGCGAGGTCATGAAGCTGCTGCCGCCGCTGACACTGACCGACGACGAACTCACGAAGGGCCTGGCGATCATCGACGAGTCCATCGCCTCCGTCCTGACCTGATTGTCCGTACCAGGAAGAAGAAGGAGTTTCCTTTGCTTGTCAGAACACTCGACGAGGTCACCGACACCGACTCCGACATCAAGACCCCGAACTGGCGCAGCAAACGCATCGTGCTGGCCAAAGAGGGCGTCGGTTTCTCGGTGCACGAGACCACGCTTTACGCCGGGACGGTCAACGACTTCTGGTACGCGAACCACATCGAAGCGGTCTTCATCACATCCGGTGAAGGCGAGCTCGAAAACACCGCGACCGGCGAGGTCTTCCAGCTGAAGCCGGGCACGTTGTACTTGCTCAACGACCACGACAAACACCAGGTCCGGCCCAAGACCGAGATCAAGTGCGTCTGTGTGTTCAACCCGCCCATCACCGGTCGTGAGGTCCACGACGAAAACGGCGTGTACCCGCTAGTCACCGAACCCTAAAATCGCTCGAGGAGGCGACTGCATTGACGCTGACCGACACCCGAGTCGACGACAGCTACCCGACCCGCATCACGGGTAAGCCCGAACACCTGCCGAGGGCGCATCCCACCGTCTGGGGCACCGAGGCCGACGGTCCCCTTGACGGGGCAACGCTCGCCAATCACGAGGCCCGTGGCTACACCGTCGTCGACCAGTTGCTGTCGCCTGGCGAGATCCAGACCTACTGGCAGGAACTCGTCCGTCTGTCGTCGGGGGACCACCGCGACGACGAGCGGGTCATCACCGAGGCCAAGACCGGTGAAGTCCGCTCCATTTTCGATGTCCACGAGACCAGCGAGCTGATCGCGGAACTCGTCCGCGACCCCCGTGTGCTCGACCGGGCCCGGCAGATCCTCGGCTCCGAGGTCTACATCCACCAGAGCCGCGTGAACTACATGCCCGGCTTCAAGGGCACCGGGTTCTACTGGCACTCGGACTTCGAGACCTGGCACGCCGAGGACGGCATGCCGTCGCCTCGCGCGGTCAGCTGCTCCATCGCGCTCACCGACAACTACCCGTTCAACGGCGGGCTGATGCTCATGCCGGGTTCGCAGCGGACCTTCGTCCAATGCGCCGGGGAAACCCCGGAAGCGAACTACAAGAGTTCACTGAAAGAGCAGCGGGTCGGTGTGCCGAGCGAGGAAGACATCACCGCGCTCGCGGCCGAATACGGAATCGACCAATTCACCGGCCAAGCCGGTTCGGCGCTCTGGTTCGATTCGAATGTGATGCACGGTTCGTCGAACAACATCACGCCGTACCCGCGGTCGAACATCTTCGTGGTGTTCAACAGCGTCGAGAACGCGCTGCGGGAGCCCTTCGCCGCGATCGAACCGAGGCCCGCGTTCATCGCGGGCCGAGACAGCAGCCCGCTGACCCGGTGATATGCGTAGCGTGACGGGGCGCCTGTAGCGAGTGATGTGCGCCCTGTTACGTTGGCGCCACGTGTACGGGCCAGTGGGCTCGCTCACGTAGCTGTTGTCGACGGACGGACGGGTTCTTCGCTCGGGGTGAGCCCACCCGCCGGACGTGGACGCCGATGTCCGGTATGGGTCGCGCCCCCAGGCGGCCCAAATCGGATATCTCCCGGCTCCGTGCCATCAGATCGGGACTGATGGCGCGGAGCCTTTTTCTTTGCCCGGACGAGGCGGCGCCAAAGCAGGTGACCGTTCGAGATCCGCGTTTTCTGGTTGGCGGCGTCCTCGCGCGGTAGGTTGACTACTCCGGTAAGGGGAGAGATCGGGGGAGGGGGCGATCATGGCCGAAAGCGATTCCCCTGCCCGCTTCCAGCTCCTCGGTCCCGTGCGGTTGCTCGACGGCGACCGGCCGGTGCCCGTCGGTGGCCCCGGCGTCCGCGGCCTGCTCGCGCTGCTCGCCCTCAAGGTCAACAAGGTCGTCGCGCTCGACGAGATCATCGACGCGCTGTGGGGGCACGACCCGCCGGCGACCGCCCGCACGATCGTCCACGGCAACGTCTCCCACCTGCGGCGCGTGCTCCGCGACATCCAGGGCGACCATCCACGCGGTGCCCAGATCCTCACCGCGCCGCCGGGGTACCAGCTCACCGTCGAACCCGGCCGGATCGACGTCCACCGCGCCCGCTCCCTGCTGGACCGGGCGACCGCCGAGGAACCGGCCAAGGCGTCCGAGCTGCTCGCCGACGCCCTTTCGCTCTGGCAGGGGCCCGCACTCGCCGGCGTGCCGGATTCGGTCCGCGCACCCGAACTGGAGGATCTGAGGCTCGCCGTCCACGGCGCCAGGGTCGACGCGGATCTCGAACTCGGCAGGCACGCGGAGCTGATCGTCGAGCTCAGCCCGATGGTCCGGACCAACCCGCTTTCCGAACGCACGGCGGGCCAGCTGATGCGCGCGCTGTATCACTCCGGACGCCGCGGCGACGCGCTGGAGCTGTACCGCACGGTCTCCCGGGCGACCCTGCGCACACTCGGCGTCGAACCCGGCGCGGATCTGCGGTGGCTGCACGAACGCGTGCTCAATGACGACCTGCCGGTCAAGATCGTCTCCGAACCGAAGGCCGAACACGCCGCGACGCCGGTGCAGCAGTTGCCGCCCGCCGTGCCGAACCTCGCCGGCCGCGAAGCCGATCTCGCCTGGCTCGACGACCTTTCCGAGCGGGCCGAAGCGGGCGAGACGGCGGTCGGCGTGGTCACCGGGACCGCCGGGATCGGCAAGAGCAGCCTGGTGGTCTGGTGGGCGCATCGCGCCGCCCGCCGCTTCCCCGACGGCATCCTTTTCGCCTCCCTGCGGGGTTTCGACCCGCATCACCTGCCACTGGAACCCGCCGAACTGCTCATCCAGTTCCTGCTCGGCCTCGGCGTACCCGCCGACGGCATCCCCGGGCAAGTCCACGAACGCATCGCGTTGTACCGCTCGATGATCGCCGGACGGCGGATGCTGGTGATCCTCGACAACGCGCGCTCGGCCGAGCAGGTGCGGCCACTGCTGCCGCCGGGTTCGCGTTCGATGGCGTTGGTGACCAGCCGCTCCCGGCTCGACGGGCTCGCCGTTTCCAACGCCGCCAAACTACGCGTGCTCGGCACGCTCGCACCCGGCGACGCCGTCCGGCTGATCGAGGAGCTGGCCGGACCCGCCGGTTTCGACCTCAACCACGCGTTGGCCCGGCTCTGCGGTTACCTCCCGCTCGCGCTGCGGATCGCGGGTGCCCGGCTCGCCGCGAGCGCGCAGTGGTCCGCGCAGGATCTGGTCGACGAACTCGGCAACGAACGCACCAGGCTGGCCGCGCTCGACGTCGAAGGGCCGGACGACGGCGTCCGCGCGGCGTTCGACGTCTCGTTCCGCGGGCTGCCGTCCGACGTCGCGCATACGTTCCTGCGGCTCGGCGTCGTCCAATGCGTTTCCGCCGGTTCCTACCTGACGGCCGCGATCGGCGGGATCACCGTCGCCGAGGCGCGGCGGCATCTGCGGGTGCTCGCCGCGCACAACCTGCTCGCCGAGACCGGCCGCGACGCCTTCGTCCCGCACGACCTCGTCCGGCTGTTCCTGCGGGAGCTGGCGGAGAACGAACTCGACGAGTCCGATCGGGAAGACGTTCTTTCCCGATCGATCAGGTTCTATCAAGCCGTCGCGGACCGGGCGCGCCGCAAGATGCTGCGGATCGTCGACCCACTCGATTTCGACGGCGTCCTCACCGACGCGCAGGCCCCGCCGATGAGCTCCTTCGCCGACGCGCAGGACTGGTTCGCCGCGGAGTGGGAGAACCTGCTGGAGGTACTCGAAGCCGCCCGCGCCGCCGGACGCCACGACGACGTCTGGCGGCTCGCCAGGGTCGCGCACACCTACCGTGCGGTCTATCCGTTGCTGGACGAGTGGACGCGGCTGGTCGAGATCGGGCTGGAGGCCGCCGAGCGCTCCGGCGACGTCCTCGGCCGCTGCTGGATGCTGATCTCCCGCTGCGCCATCGCACTCACTTTCGAACTGCCGCAGGGCTGCCTCGCCGACGCCGAACGCGCACTCGAACTGGCGACCGCGATCGGCGACCACCGGCTGATGATCTCCGCGAACATCCATCTCGGCAGCGCGCTGACCCTGCTGGCCCGGTTCGACGAGGCCATCGCGACGCTGCGGCAGGCCGTCGACGAGACCGGCCGGACCGGCGACCTCGAACTGCGCGGGCAGGCACTCAACAACTGCGCGGAGGCCGAGAAACGGGCCGGGCGGTTCATCGAGGCGATCGGGCACCAGGTCACCTCGCTGGAGATCGACCGGACCCTCGGCGACGACAGCTACGTCGTCGTCTCGCTGAACAACCTCGCCGAACTGAGCATGAAGATCGGCGAGCTGGCCGCCGCGGAGCGGTATATCTGGGAGGCCGTCGACCTGACGATCAGCAGGCGGTTCACGCTCCAGGAGGGCGTGCTGCGGCTGACGCTGGGGCGGGTGCTGCGGGCCGGGTCGGATGTGGACGGTGCCCGGGAGCAGTTCGCGCAGGCACTGAAAATCCTGGAAGACGCCAATCCCAAACTCGCCGGGCTGGTCCGTGCGGAACTTACGGACCTCGGCGATGGTCCGTAAGTGATCCTTAGCGGATTCTTAGTGGTGTTGTCTTTCGCGCGCGTAGGGTCCGCTTCGGCGCCGGTCGAGCCCTAGGGGAGGGGCAGTCGGTAGGGACCGGCGCTCGGGCGGACCCGGCGAGGGTCCGTCTGAAGAGTCGCCAGGAGCGGCTCGTGGCGGTCCGGCCGGTGGAGGATGGGGGCGATACCGGCCGGCCGCCAGGCGGCGTCGCCCGCGAGTAGAGGACTACTTGCGATCCTTGCGCGTGCAACTACCGCAACCAGAGGACTACTTGCGATCCTTGCGCGTGCAGCTACCGCAACCAGAGGACTGGTTGCGGTCCTTGCGCGTGCAACTACCGCAACCAGAGGACTACTTGCGAGGCTCAGCCGGTGCTCGCGGTGCACAACGCGATGGTCTGCCCCTTGTTCTCCGCCACCTTCGTCCCGTTGACCAGGATCGAGCAGCTGATCTGGTTGCTGACCGTCGAGTTCCGGGTGTCCGCGGTGACGGTGAGCAGGTAGTCACCCGAGTTGAACGACGCCGTGCCACGCCATTCGTCGGTACTGGCCGGGGTGGTCTCGGTCCGCTGGTCGTTGAGCGAGCCGAACCGGACGGTCGCGCCGCCGGACGCGCTGACGACGAACTCGACGGCGTTCTTGTCCCCGGCGACCGCCGGAGAATGAAGTCCCGACTCGCCAGTAGCGAAGAAGTTGGTGTAGACCAGTAACCCGCCGGCGGCCAGCAGACCGGCGAGGGAAAGTGCCAGCCCCGCGACACCCATTCCCTTCTTGTCCGCTTCACCCTTCTTGATTTTGATCAAACCGATCACGGAAAGGGTTATTCCGATTACGGCGAGCGGCCAAGCGGCAAGCCCGGCCACCGGGACGAAGGCGACCCCGAGTGCCGCCAAGCCGACCAGGAAACCCGCGATGACCAGGCCGTTCTTGGGCTTGTGGTGCCGGGTTCCGTGCGTGGCGAACCCCGGGCCGTAGCGAGTGGCGGGGGGATGCGGGAGCGGTGGATCGGTCGGCATACATGCCCTTTCGGCGGGTTCTGTCCGAAGACGTTAACCCATCGTCCGGGGTAATGGCCGAAATTGTTACCTGCTGGAAAACGTCATCATTAAACGATGATCATGCGGTCATCGACATTTTCTGACGAGAATTGTGGCATCGCCGAATGTCGGATACCCGATCACTGATCGAACAGACTGACCTCTGGCGTGATCTCCAGCAGTTCGTGCACCGGGCGGCCGCGGCGGCCGTCGATGGTCGTCGTGCGCACGACACGCAGCCGCGCGGTCACCGGCCGGTCGAGGTTCTCCTTGATCTCGTCGAGCAGATCCGGCGCGACGGCGCCTTGGATCGTGCCGCCCGATTCGCGTTCGAGATAGAAGATCCGCCGCCGGGTGCGGACGCCGTCCAGCCTGCCGCTGACCGTCTCGTAGCCGACGGCTTCCCGTGACTCGCGCAGGCTCCCGGACAGGATCCTCGCCTGTTCGGTGGTCATGCTGCGGGTCACTTCGTCGCCGGAGGTCGGCGTCAGCCCCATGCCGATCCCGGCGTGTTTGCTGACCGCGTTGACGATGTCGCTGACCGCGTTGCGGACGGTGTCGCGCTGCAGCAGCACCGCGTCCAGCGCGCCGTCGTCGGAACCGTTGGCAGGCAGGAAGTCGCACAGTTCCTTGACCGCGCGTTCGGACAGCGACTCGAGGCCGTCGTGGATGAGCGCGTCTTCGACCGCCGGTTCGGGGAAGCCGAAGAAGATCGCGTTCCCCGCTTGCCCGCGCTGGATCAGCGGGGCCTTTTCCCGGTCCGCGGGCTGGACGATGGTCACCTCACCCGACGGGTTGCGGATGATGTGCCCGATCTTCGCCGTCGCGTCCTGCAACGCGCGGCTGATGTCGGAAAAGGTGTACGCGTCGAGATGCGATTCGCCGATCACGGAAACGCGAAGCAGCGGCGAACGGGACGTCCGCTCGAATTTCGCGTACGCGGCCATCGCCGACGCGCGGGCGAGGTCGTCGAGCCACGTGCCGCCGGGGATTTCGTCGGCGATACGCCGGAATTCGTTCCTCACCAGATCACTTCCGGAATTCCCCTGCCACCCGCGGCCCATACTTCTTCCCAGATCTCCTCGTCGCCGGGGCGGCAGAGGAAACCGTCGAGCATGCCGCCGACGGGCTGGACCTGCTCCAGGTACATGGCGGGCTGGCCGACGATGACCCCGCGCAGGGTCAGCAACCCGTACAGCGCCGAGCGTCCTTCGTCGTCGAGCCGTTTGAGCGCACCCCATTCGTCCGGGATCAGCACCACGTCGAGCCCGAGCGGGGCATGCGGGGTCCGTGCGGTCAGCGCGCCGCCGATCCACGCGCGGCCGGTCGGCATGATCCGCCGGGCGACCCCCAGATAGCTGTTCAACGCGCTGAACAGGATTTCGCGATCGTTCTGATGCGGTGCGTCGAAGACCAGCCGCTCATAGACGTCGGCGAGATCGGCGGGATGACGGCCCGGGGGCAGCAGGTTGTGCGGCGTCCAGTAGGGGAGCGCCAATCGGAGCCTCCTTCGTGTGCCGGGGCTCCCGATCGAAGAAACGAACCCGGCTCCCGCTCACAGTGCGTAGCCGAATTTACCAGGTGAGTGTCAACCGCCCTGCCCCGGCCGGTGCTCGGAGCGACGGCCACCCGGCGGCCAGTCCTCGTCGCTCGGCCAGACCGGCTCGGCTTCGTGGCCGTACTCGCCGTTCCGCGCGGCCGGTTCCGGTTCGTCGGAGTGGTAGATCCGTGCCGGGTGTACCGGTTCCGGGATCAGCTGGCCCTCGCGGTGGCCCTCCGCCACCTGGTCGAACGGCTCGTCGTCGTCCTGGATCCGCGCGGGCGGGATGAACTGAGTTTGCTCCGCCGAAAGCGGCTCAGGCTCGGTGTAGACCGGGATCGCGGGCTCGGGTTCGGGCTCGGGCTCACCGGCCGGTGCCGGTTCGGGCGCCGCTTGTGCACGCCGCTCGCCGCGCGTCATCAGCCAGGTGACACCGCAGCCGAGGGCGAAAGAGATGAGCAGCCAAAGCCAGATCTGCCCGAAGAGCCACAGCATTGAGCCATCACCTCTGTGTCCGCTGTTCGACCGCGATGTCGACGCGGCGGCCCTCGCCGCCCGTGCCGTCGGAGTTCCTGCGCTCGGTGGAGTAGACCTGGTCACGCTTGACCCCGTTGCGCTCCAGTAACCGCTCCACCGTCTTCGCCCGGTTCAGGGAAAGCTTCTTGTCCGAACCCGTCGCCACCTGGCCGGTGATCCGGAACCGCAGCTCGCCCGGAGCGTCCGTGAGCAGCTTCGCGATTTCGAGGGCGCCACGTTCGCCGTCCGCGGTCAGGTCGGTGGTGTCCGGCTGGAACGTGATCGGTACCGCCGTCAGCAGACGGCCGATCTCGGCCTGGAAACCGGCCTTGTCCGTCGGCTTGGCAGGCGTCGGCGTAGGACTGGGCGGCGGGCTCGGCGGCGCGGGCGGCTTGGTGGACGGTTCGCCACTGGTGGTCACCGGGCCCGCCGGCGGGGCGGTGTCGCCGGAGATCTCGACCGTGCGGACCCCGTCGATCCGCTGGATGGCGTCCATCGCCTGCGCGGCCTCGTTGGGAGGGAAGCCGCTGAGGCTCGCGTCGCGGCCGGAGAAACTCACCTGGCCACCCGACACGCCGACGTCCGCGAGCGCGTCCTGCGCGCGCGCCATCAGGCCGGCCTCGATGTCGTCCGAGGTCGACCAGACGGAAATCGCCGTCAAGGCGGCGGTGACCAGCAGCGCTGTAGGCAGCAAGCGGCTCCAGCGTGTACCGGGCATGCAGGGACTGTAAGCCGCGTTCCGCCGGTTAGCGACCCGGCTTTCACCGCGTCCGACCCGGCGTCCGGCGGCCTTCGAGGCCAGTCCTCAGCCCGCGTCCGGCCGCGCGTACGGACGTCGTCGAGCAGCGTCGACGGTGGTCAGAGGTTTGCTCCGGTGCCTGTCGCGGCTTGTGCCGGGAGTCGTGCCGGCGCCGCCGCCGGGTGATCGGACGGGTTAGGCACATTACCCTGTTGAGTGACACCGATCGGCCTGATCGGAGCAACCGGTACGCGCGTGAGTGGTGTTGTCCTGGCGACGGGAAGCGTTCGGGTTCGGGTCTCGTGAGTGTTTTGGGTCGTTAGGGCCAAGAGTGTCTTGGGTACCTACTGAAATTTGGCTGCGGGGCTGATCGTGGGTCAGGTCCGTG
>NZ_JBFBBY010000069.1:0-40823 GCF_040682875.1 Amycolatopsis sp. NPDC051071
CCTCCCTGCCAAGCCAGGACCCATCCCAGCGCGTGAAGGCCCCCTTCCCCCGGCTCAGCCGTGGGAAGGGGGCCTTCACGCGCAAACCGCCAGGCCGCGAGAGCGCACGCGCAAAGCGTCCACCCAGCGTCACCGCACCATCAAGAAACCACCAGCGCGTAGTCCGCGTCGGTGGCCGACGTCTCCGGGTGCCCGTCGGCATTGACCTGAGTGGCGACGACCTCCACCGTCCAAGTACCGGCGGCCGGCTTCTCGAGGATCACGTTCTCCACCGTGTCGATGGTGTTCGGCGTCCCACCCGCGGTCGAGAAGTTGCCCGCCTTCAGGCCGTTGTTGCCGTAGTACACGGTCCCGTTCGGTGCGGTGACCTTCAGCGTCAGGTCGTTGACCCGCGTCACCGACGCGCTCGGCGAACCGGCCGGGTCGGTGTAGGCCAGGGTCGCCTTGAACTGCTTCGACCCGTTCACCGCGACCGTGTACTTCTTCGTCTGCCCGGTGCTCAGCAGGTCCGTCTCGTTGACCAGCACCGGCAGTTTCCACCCGTTCGCCTTGGCCTGTTCGTGCAGGTACCGCACGTTCGCGGTGCCCCAGCCCTGGTGCGTCCGGGTCATGTCGTGCGCGGTGCCGGTGAACGCGAACTGGTCGGCCCCGTTGATCAGCAGTGCCTTCGCGGTCGCGGCGTGCGGGCGGCTCGTGAAGACGTCGCGGCCCTTGCCGGGGGCGCCGTCGAAGACGCCGTCGGCCCACATCTGGAACAGCAGGCCGGCGTTTCCGCAGGTGATCGGGGTCGCGCCACTCGTGCCGCCGAACGACGTCGTGTACGAGGTGTCGCTGGAGGAGGACGTCGTGTCGATCCGGTCGTAGTAGTTCGACAGTTCCGGTTTGATCCGCCCGTCGGCGGCCGGGCCGATGCTGGCGCCGCCGCTCCACTTGTCGTCGGTGCGGCTCAGCGTGTTGTAGTGGTACTGCCCGCCGACCGAAAGCACGTTCTTCGACCACGCCTGCGGCCGCGACTGCTGCGTCCCGGCGTTGCTCTGCGACTGGCAGATCAGCAGGTCATGATCAAAGACGATCTTGTCGAGCTCGGCTGAAACCGAGTTGTACGCCGTCGTCAGCCCGCCGCCCCAGCTATTGCTCTGGAACACCGCGCGGTACTTGCCGGCCGGGTCGACCAGTTCCTTGGTGTGGGCGTACCGGTCGGGTTTGCTGTAGGTCGCGAAGATGCCCTGGCCCTCGGGCAGCAGGCCGCGCTGCGGAGCGCTCACTCCTGAGGCGAAGATCTGCCCGTACGTCGACGTGCCGTGGCTCGTGTCGGTTGAGTTCGCACCGTGCAGCACCGTCGGCCGCGCCTTGAACTCCTGGTGGGTGGCCCGCAGCCCGCCGTCCATCACCTCGCCGCGCACGCCTTGGCCGCGATAGCCGCCGGCACTCTCGATGTAGTTCGCCCCGCCGCTTTCCCGTGCGTTGGCCATGTCGGTTTCGGGTGCGGTCACCGCGCCGACGGCCAGCACTTCGGCACCCTGGGCCACGGTGGCGACCTGTTCGGCGCCGAGGGTGGCGACGACGTGCTGCCCGCTCTGTGAGATCGCGTCGATGCCGCCGCCGAGTGAAAGGATCCGTTCGGCCACCGCGCGCTGGTCTCGCGCGTCAGGTTCGGCGAGCGTCACCAGATACTTGCCTGTTCCGCTCACCGAGAATGCCGAGCTCTCGACCTTGTCCTCCGGCCGGTATTCGCCGACCCAGCGGACGAAATTCAATTTCTCGACCGAATTCCGGGTTTCCGGTCGCAGCCGGACCACGTACGCGAAATCGGGAATGTAGGTCCCGATTCGCACGCCAAGGCCACGCAATTGCCCGCGTTGCGCGTCGGTCAGCGCGCTCCGGACCTGGAGCAGGTACGCGCCCCGCCAGTCATGGACAGCGGCGGCCCGCTGGGTGCGCGGATCGAAGGTCCTGCTGGCCAGGCGGATGAATTGAGGGTCTTCGCCGGAAGGGGCGGCGACGGCCACCCCGCTGGTGAGCAGCAGTGCGCCGACCAAGGGCGCGAGAACGCGGACAGACTTCGGCCGTGGCATGAAATACCTCCGGGGACTCTGCAGGGGAGAGGTCTTTCGAAGGTACCGGCCGAAAAGCCCGATGATCAGCCGCTGAACGGCCCAGTCGTTTTCCGGCTATGCGGGAAATGGAGCATCAACGGTTAAAAAGATTTTCGCCGGAGGTCTTGCTCAGCGCGCGGCGAGGATTTCGTCGATCGTTCCGCTGAATCGCGTCGTCCCCAGCGGATGTGCGTGCACGAAGTGGATCTTCAACGATCAGCCGGTGTTCGGGCCACGGCGCAACGGGCACCGCGCCGGGTTCACTCCATCAGGGCTTCGGAAAGATCGCGGATCGCGGCGGTCTCGGCGGTGTGAATGTCCCGGATCAGCGTGCTCATGGTGCCGAAGAGGTCGCCGACCTCGACGTCGGTGAACGGCATTTCGTCGTTGTAGTGCGCGCGTAGTTTCCACCTCTCCTCACCGGCCGCCGCGGCCGCGGCCTGACCCGCGTCACCCTCGCGGACACCGGCGGACACCGCGCTGACCAGCCCGCGCACCCAGGCGAACTCCGCGTTCGACGCCGGGACGGCGACCTCGGCGAGTTCCGCCCAGCGCTCGCTGATCCCACGCCAGGTCGACGCCTGTTCACCCAGCGACGGCAGGTCGAGCAGCACGGAGGACTCGGTGAGCGCGTCGGCGAACAACCCACGCAGATGCCCGCCCTCCATTCCTGCCGGGGTGACGCTTTCCCAGACGTTCAGCAGTGCCCCGACGAGCCCCCGCCGCTCCCCGAACGCTCGCGGCCAGCCCTTGGGATCGCGTTCGTCGGTCATCGCCGTGGCCCAGCGGCCCCAGGCGGGCAGGGAAAACGACTTTGACGACGCGGAAAGATTCCGCGCGCAGTCAGCCAGCCCGCCACGCACGGCGCCTTGCCAGTCGGCGACTTCGCCGGGCTCGATCGTCGCGAGCAGGTTCTTGTACGAGCCGACCCTGGCACGCGCGGCGTCGAACGTCTTCCGATCGACGGTCAGTGGCGCGAGGTTCCGGTCGTCGACGAGCACCCGGCCGTCCTCTTCGCCGTACGCGACGACGAAATGCCCGCCACCGCCGGACATCTCCGGCGGCAGGTGCCAGTAGCCGAGCGACTCGCGGTCGGGAAGGACGATCGCCGGCCGCCCCGCTTCGAGTTCGGCGGTAAGCCGTTTCGCCGCAGCGCGTTTGCCGCCGGTGGTGTGGATGTCGGCGACGAGCCCGAGACGGTCCACTGTGGACTTAAGCCATTCCCACGGGTATTGCCAACGCGCGCGGAACCCGAGAACGATCGTCGACATCGTCTCGTGCGCGAAGTCCCACAGGATGTAGCCGGCGCCGATACCGCCGGACACCGCGAAAACCAGCGCCTCGCTGGGTGCCTTCCCGTCCGGCCCTTCGACGCCGTGGTGCGCCAGTACGGCGGCCACCGCCGAGATGTCCGGTTGCAGTCCGCCGCGCGGTTCGTACTCGCTCACCCCGCCATCATGCCCGCTCCCAGTGCGGGCGGGGGAGCGAGCGTCGTCAAAGCTTTACTACCGCCGGGACGTCGTCGGCGAACTTATCGATGACTTCATCGTGAGAACTCAAAAATCCTTGATCAAGGAAACCCTGCCGTGCAAGGGATCCGTCACGAACACCGTTTTGGATCGCTGGTCGAGCGCGACCGCGCCGGGGTTCACGCCGAGTGACAGGGCGCCGGTGAGTGCGTTCGTCAAACCGTCGATCCGGGCGACACCGTTGGGTCCTCCATTGGTGTACACGGTGTTCGAGCCCTGGTGGATCGCGACCGCCGAAGACTCGGAGCGCAGCAAGACCGTCGCCGTCTCCTTGCGCGCGGCGGAGTCCACAACGGACAGATGATGGATCGCCGAATTCGCGACGAACACGGTCCCGGACGCGCGGTGCACCGCGACCCCGGTCGGGGACTTGCCGACCTGGACGCCGTCGGTGAACTTCTCCGCCCCGATGTCGAAGACCTCCAGGGAGTCCGTGGACGTGCTGGTGCAGTAGGCGAGTTCCCGGCCGCTGTCCACCGAGATCGACGACAGGCCCGGAGTGGGACCGGGGACCAGTTTCAGCAGGCGGCAACCGACGCCGTCGATCACGGCGAGCATCCCGGTCTCGGCGCTGACCGCGTAGAGCCGGTTCGCCTGTTCGTCGACGTCGATACTCGACGCCCCCGGACCGGCGGGCAGCACACTGACGACGTCGTTGGTCAGCCCATCGATGACCAGCACGGTTCCGGCGGGCGGGTTGGTGACGAAGACGCGGTTGGTGACGGTGTCCACGGCGACGTCCGCCGGTTCGCCGCCGACCGGGATCACCGCGCCGACGGTCGCGGTCCGCGAATCGATCACGATGATACTGCCGGTTTCGGGATCGGTGAGGTAGGCGAAGCCGGTGACGGAGTTCACCGCGACCGCCTCCGGGGCGCCGCCGACCTCGATCAGGAGGACTTTCTCGGCTCTGGCCGCCGGCGCGAAGGCGACCGCGGAGGCCCCGGCCGCGGCCAGCGTGAGCAGGGCTCGGCGGCTCAATTCGGGTCCTCGCACAGGCGCCTCCCGATGATCGTTCCGGGGCTCGACGATAACCCTCGGTTCGTTCGGGCGAAGGAACTTCGCGTCCCCCGATCGCGTTGTTTCCGGTAAGTAACCCTCCCTTTGCCCGAGATCCGGAGAAAGAAAGGAGCAGGACGCCGTGCACAAACACCAGAACGGGCTGAAGACCGTCGTCCTGCTCGGCGTGCTGTCCGCGATCATCGTCGGGATCAGCGGTTTCTTCGGCCGGGGCGCGCTGGTCATCGGCCTGGTGGTGGCGCTCGGCGTCAACGCGTACGCCTATTTCAACTCCGGCAAGCTCGCGCTGCGGGCCATGCGTGCCCGCGCGGTTTCCGAGGCCGAGCAGCCGGTGATGTACCGGCTCGTGCGCGAACTGGCGACCACCGCGCGCCAGCCGATGCCGCGGCTCTACGTCAGCCCCACGCAGGCCCCGAACGCCTTCGCCACCGGCCGCAGCCCCCGGCACGCGGCGGTGTGCTGCACCACCGGGATTCTCGACCTCCTCGACGAGCGCGAACTGCGGGCCGTCCTCGGGCACGAGCTGTCCCATGTCTACAACCGCGACATCCTTGTCTCCTGTGTCGCGGGCGCGCTGGCGAGCGTGATCAGCGTGATCGCCAACATCGCGATGTTCACCAGCGTCTTCGGCGGCGGCGACCGCGAGGATGGCGACAGCCCGCTGGTCGCACTGCTGCTGGTGCTGATCGGGCCGATCGCGGCCGCCATCGTGAAGCTCGGGGTGAGCCGCTCGCGGGAATATCAGGCCGACGCGTCGGGCGCGGAACTCACCGGTGACCCGCTCGGCCTCGCGTCGGCGCTGCGGAAACTCGACCGGGGGACACGCGCGGCGCCGCTCGTGCCGGAACCGAAACTGGTGTCGCAGTCGCACCTCATGATCGCGAACCCGTTCCAGCCAGGCGAAGGCCTCTCGAAGCTCTTCTCGACCCACCCGCCGATGGAAGACCGCATCCGGCGCCTCGAAGAAATGGCCCGCCGCCCCTTCTGACCCCGCCCCGCCCCCGGAGCGCGTTTAGCCCGCTAAACGCAAGTCAGGTGCCCCGCGGCCCGGAGCGCGATTAGCCCGCTAAAGGCCAATGCCAGGAACTTAAGGCTGGTGTTGATCACGGTTTGAGGGTGGTCGGCGTGGTGGCCTGAAAGGGCAACGAGGCTCCGGCTAGGACTGGTGATTGTCGAAGTCATCAGTCGTTGCCGGGAGCCTCGTTGCCTGTTCATGCTGTCATGCCCACGGGTTGGTCGTCGCCGTTGGGGCGGCTGCTGTCCCGGGTCGGGCTGGGTGTTCTGTCGTGTTTTATCCCGCCCGCGCTGGTCGATGAGGCTCTCGCGGTCGCTGGCAGGGACGAGCAGAGGTTCCGGGCGTTGCCCTCGCGGCTGGGGATCTATCTGGTGCTCGCGTTGTGCCTGCTGCGTGCCCGGTCCGCTGCGGCCGTGACGCAGGCGATGATCCCGCCCGCAATAGTGCGGCGGCTGGCAGGCCTGGGCTGGGTCTTGCCGACGAGCACCGCGTTGACCAAGCTGCGTGACCGGCTCGGCGTGGTGCCGTTCCAGCTGCTGTTCACCGCGATGACCAGGCCGGTCCCGGCACTAGTCCGGCCGTGGTCACACGCGTTCGGGTTGCGGGTCTGCGCTTGGGACGGCACCGAGATCACGGTGGACGACACGCCCGCGAACAGGGAACATTTCCGTCGCCACCGGGGCAAGAACGGCCCGGCGGGGATGCCGAAAGCGCGGCTGCTGGTGCTGCTGGCCTGCGGCACCCGTCAGCTGCTGGGCGCGGTCATCGGCGGGCTGGGTCAAGGCGAGGTCACCCTGGCCCGCCAGCTGGTGAACTCCCTGCGACCGGGAATGCTGCTGCTGGCCGACCGGAACTTCCTGGGCTACCCGCTCTGGACCGCGGCCCGCGCCCGGGGAACACACCTGCTCTGGCGGGCCAAACTGGGCAAACCCCTGCTCAGCCCACGGCATCCGCTGCCCGACGGATCCTGGCTGGCCACCCTGCACGACCCGGCCGACGCCCGCGCCTGGCGCAACACCGTCCGCCGCAACCGCACACGCGGACACCGCCCACCGAAATCCCGCCCGATCCGAGGCATTACCGTCCGCGTGATCGAAGCCTGGATCACCGTGACCGTCGACGGCGTCACCCGGACCGAGAGATACCGGCTGGTCACCAGCCTGCTCGACCCCGGCTCCGCTCCCGCCGACCAGCTCGTCGCCCTCTATGCCCGCCGATGGGTCGCCGAGACCGGCATCCGTGAACTCAAAACCGTGCTCCTGCAAGGACAGCCACTCCGTAGCCGCACCCCCACCCGCGCCCTGCAGGAACTCTGGGCCGCCCTCACCACCTACCAAACCATCCGGTTACTGATCAGCCACGCCGCGCACGCCACCGATCTCGACCCGTCCAGGATCTCCTTCACCGCCGCCCGCGACACCGCCACCGACACGATCACTACCACACCCCAGCAAGCCCGCAGACACCTCGAACACACCTGCCAGCACCTACGCCGACAACTCATCACCCGACACACCCACCACCGAACCTTCCCCCGCGCACTCAAAAACACCCTGCCCCGCTACCCCCACAACAGAAAAACCCGGCAACTGACCAGCAACAAAGCCAGCTACCACATCACCACCACACCCACCCCCACCAAACAAGACACAACCACCACACCAGCAAACCCAGCCCAACCCAGAGCCGCCTAAGTTCCTGGCATTGCCGCTAAAGGCACGTCGGGTGCTCTGCGCCCCGGAGCGCGTTTAGGGGGCTAAACGCACGTCGCTTGCGGTCGTGCCCGGACTGCGTTTAGCCCGCTAAACGCAGGTCAGGTGCCCTGCGCCCCGGAGCGCGTTTAGCCCGCTAAACGCGGATCGCTTGCGGTCGTGCCCGGAGCGCGATTAGCCCGCTAAACGCACGTGTCTCACCTCGTGGGAGGGGGAATCGGCGAGGGGGCGGGGGAGTTCCCCGGGCATGGGTTCCGCACAGCAGTTGCACCTCGGGGTCGCGCTCGACGGGGCCGGGCAGCACCCGGCCGCTTGGCGGGTTTCGGCGGTCCGGCCCGCCGCGTTGTTCACCGCCGCCCACTACCTAGCCCACGCGAAGCTCGCCGAAGCGGCTTCGCTCGACTTCGTCACCCTCGATGACACCCTCGGGCTTCAGCCCGGCGGTGAGGAGGTCGTCCGCGGCCGGCTCGACGCGCTGCTGACCTTCGCCGCGATTGCCCCGGTGACCAGCGGGATCGGCCTGATCCCGATGGTCACCACCACGCACACCGAGCCGTTCCACATCTCGACGGCCGTCGCGTCGCTCGACTTCGCGAGCCGCGGCCGCGCCGGCGTCCTCGCGGTGCCGTCTCGCACCGAAGCCGAGGTCACGCACTTCGGCAGGCGCACCCTGCCGTCCGAGGTGGACGCCGAAGCGGAGAACGCCGAGGTCGTCGACGTCATCGCGCGCCTCTGGGACAGCTGGGAGGATGGCGCGATCATCCGCGACGAGCCGTCCGGCCGGTTCATCGACCGCGAAAAGCTTCACTACGTCGACTTCGAGGGCCGCTTCTTCAGCGTCAAGGGCCCCTCGATCACGCCGCGCCCGCCGCAAGGCCGCCCCGTCGTCGCGGTCCACGGCGACTCGCCGTACGCGCACGGCGCCGACGTCGTGCTGGTCGACGAGGTCCGCGGCGCCCGCGAGCGCTTCCCCGGCGCCAAGCTCCTGGCCGGTCTGTCCATCGTGCTCGCCGAGACAGAGCAGGCGGCCATCGATCGCCGTCGCGCACTGGAGGCCTACGCGCCCTTCCCGTCCGGCGGTCTCTCCTTCACCGGCACGCCCGCCGACCTCGCCACCGAACTGCCCCGACTCGCCGACGCGGGCGGCCTCGACGGCTTCCACCTCCGGCCCGCCGTCCTGCCGGACGACCTCGCGCTCTTCACCGCCGAGACCGTCCCCGCGCTCCAGACCGCGGGCGTCTTCCGGCCCGCCTACACCGGCACCACCCTGCGTGACCACCTCGGCCTCGGGGTCGCCGCCAACAAGTACGCGGAGGCGTGACAGATGCCCAAGCAGGTCAAACTCGCCGCACATTTCCCCGGCGTCAACAACACCACCGTGTGGAGCGACCCGCGCTCGGGTAGCCAAATCGACTTTTCGTCCTTCGAACACCTCGCGCGCACGGCGGAACGGGGCAAGTTCGACTTCCTCTTCCTCGCCGAGGGCCTCCGGTTGCGTGAACACGCGGGCAAGATCCTCGACTCCGACGTCGTCGGCCGCCCGAACACCACCACGGTGCTGGCCGCACTGTCCGCGGTCACCACCCGGCTCGGCCTTGCCGGGACGCTGTCGTCGACGTTCAACGAGCCGTACGAGGTCGCACGCCAGGTCGCGAGCATCGACCACCCCTCCGGCGGCCGCGCCGCGTGGAACGTGGTCACCTCACCCGACGGATGGACCGGGCAGAACTTCCGGCGGGGCGGCTTCCTCAAACGCGAGGACCGCTACCGTCGCGCCGAAGAATTTCTCGCCACCGTGCGGGAACTCTGGAACAGCTGGGCGCCGGACGCGGTGGTGGGGGACAAGGAGAACGGCGTCTTCGCCCGCGGCATCGAGCGATTCGTCCACAGTGGAGCGCAGTTCGACATCCGCGGCGAGTTCACCGTCCCGAGGACGCCGCAGGGGCAGCCGATCGTCATCCAAGCGGGGGATTCCGACGAGGGCCGGGAGTTCGCCGCGAAGACCGCCGACGTCATCTTCAGCCGGCATGGATCACTCGAAAGCGGCAAGGAGTTCTTCGCCGACGTCAAGCGGCGCCTGCCCGCGCACGGCCGCGAGCCCGGCGAGTTGCTGATCATGCCCGCCGCGACGTTCGTGCTCGGCGACACCGAGGAGGACGCCCACGAGTACGCACGCGAGATCCGCTACCAGCAGGTGCGCCCGGAGACCGCGATCCAGTTCCTCGAACAGGTGTGGAGCCGCGATCTCTCCGCCTACGACGCGGACGGGCCGCTGCCCGAGGTCGATCCGGATCCCGACGCCGAACCGCTGACGTGGGGCCGCGTCCGGCACGAGAAGGATCCGCTGGCCGTGGCCGCGAAATGGCGGGCGATCGCGGAGGAGAAGAAGCTCTCGATCCGCGAACTCGTCATCGAAGTGACCGCGCGCCAGCAATTCGTCGGCACCGCCCGGCAAGTCGCCGAATCGATCGACGAATACGTGCAGAACGACGCGGCCGACGGGTTCGTGCTGGTGCCGCATCTGACCCCGACCGGGCTGGACGCGTTCGTCGACGACGTCGTCCCGCACTTGCGGGAACTAGGCGTCTTCCGGACCGACTACAGCGGTGACACCTTGAGGGAGCACCTGTTCAGCCGGTAGCGCCTTGCGTTTTGGCGACGTTCATCAGGTACTCGCCGTAGCCGGACTTCGCGAGCTTCGCGCCCAGCGCGAAGCACTGGTCGGCGTCGATGAAGCCCATCCGCAACGCGACTTCTTCGAGACAGGCGATCCGGACACCCGTCCGGTGCTCGAGGACCTGCACGAACTGGCCCGCTTCCAGCAGCGAGTCGTGCGTGCCGGTGTCGAGCCAGGCGAACCCGCGGCCGAGGTCGACCAGGGTCGCGCGGCCCTGTCGCAGGTAGGCGAGGTTGACGTCGGTGATCTCCAGTTCGCCGCGCGGGGAGGGTTTGAGGTCGCGGGCGATTTCGAGGACCTGGTTGTCATAGAAGTAGAGGCCGGTGATCGCCTTGTTCGATTTGGGCTTCGCCGGTTTCTCCTCGATGGACAGCAGTTTGCCGTCGGCGTCGATCTCGCCGACGCCGTAGCGCTGCGGATCCTTGACCGGGTAGCCGAACAGCACGCAGCCGTCGAGCGTGCTCGACGCGGCCTGCAGCCTGCTGGAGAAACCCTGGCCGTAGAAGATGTTGTCGCCGAGCACCAGCGCGACGTCGTCGTCACCGACGAAATCCGCGCCGATGATGAACGCCTCGGCGAGCCCGTTGGGGGCGGCCTGCTCGGCGTAGCTGAAGCTGAGCCCGAACTGGCTGCCGTCGCCGAGGAGCTTGCGGAAGCTCGGCAGGTCGGTGGGGGTGGAGATGATCAGGATCTCGCGGATCCCGGCGAACATCAGTACCGAGATCGGGTAGTAGACCATCGGTTTGTCGTAGACCGGAAGCAGCTGTTTCGATATCGCCTGGGTGATGGGATGCAGGCGCGTCCCGCTGCCCCCCGCCAGCACGATGCCCTTCATCCAAGCCCCCGCTTCGTCGCCGTTCCGGTCAACAACTCACACTACCGGGTGGGTCAGAACGCCGGGCCCTTCGCGAAATACGCCTTGCAGCCGAGGTTGTATTCGGTGGAGATCTGCAACACGTTCTTCCCGCCGTCGACCGGCAGCAGCGTGGAACTGTAGTTCGGGCAGAAGTTGTTGTGGATGCCGGTGATCCGCACCGGCGCCGGCAGTTCGTACCAGTTCCCGGCGCCGAAGTCGTCGTTGGCGAGCAGGACCTGGCCGTTCTTTGCCTGCGGGACACCGGCGGCGTTGGTGTAGATCTGCCCGACCATCACCAGCCGCACGCCGTTCGGGCCGCCGGGGAACAGCGTGATCGTCTGGGCGTGCTGGAAGTAGTTGCCGTTCGCGGTGGTGACGCGGTCGCCGGGATCGAGCGGGTCGCCCCAGTTGGCGCCGTCGGCGGAGATCTTGAAGTACGGGTCGCAGTAGCGGTTGCCGTAGTTGCAGATCTCGTACGCCAAGTAGTACCGGCCGTCGGGGAGACGGCGGATGGTCGGCATGCCAGGACGCACCCGATCGGGCGGGATGGCCATCGTGCGCTGCTTGGTGCCCCAACGCACACCGTCGGTGGACGCGACCCGGTTCATCACCTGCGCGAACAGCGGCGCCTCGGTCTCGTCGGCGTAGTGCAGCCACAACGTGCCGCCCGCGTCGACGGTGAACTCTGGCTCCCAGATGCCGTCGTGGTTGTGCGATCGCGCGCCCTCGGACAGGAAGGACCAGCTTTGGCCATCGTCACGGCTGTACCAGATCTTGATGCCGATCCGCCGCTGCGGACCGGCGTCCTGGCGGTAGCTCGCGGCCCACAACAAGGTGCCCGCGCGCAGCCTGCCGACGCGTTGCGGCAGTTCGTACAGCGTTCCGCAGCACATGCCGTAGCGGCCGTCGCGATCGCGGATCTCGCCGATCTGGTGGAAGGTCTCGCCCTCGTCGGTGCTCTCCATGATCGGCGTGAACTTGCCACTGGCGTCTTCGCTGGTCAGTGACGCGAGGATGCGGCCGCGTCCGACCGGGGAATACTCCAAACGGATGAGTCGCGCGTACGAGCCGTAGCCGGGTACGAGCTGCTGTCGCTCAGCGGCCTGCGCGGAGGTGAGCAGCGACGCGATCACCGTGAGTGACAGAACCAGGGCGAGTAAGGAGCTGAGACGGCGCTTCATCGGGACCTTCCTCGTACACGACCGCCGGATTACACCACGGGTAATTGTCCATTTCGGACTCCCGCGAAGGCGCTGCGGCAGAAACCCACGCCCGAGTGGTCTGAATCGCTCGGCCGGGTGGACCGGTAACGCTGGGCTATCGGTCCGCGAAGATCCCATCAGTGAATAACTAGGGGGAAAATCAGTGACCAGGCGTTTGTGCGCGGTCTTGAGCGCCGTGCTGCTGACCGCCGGCCTGGCGGCCTGCTCGCCGGAGAACACGGGCCGAGTCGTGCCCCGGGCGGCATCGGACGGCCTGCGTTCCTCGCCCGGCGCCTCCACGCCGCCACCCCTGCGTTCCTCTCCCGGCGCCCCCACGCCGCCACCGCCGACGTCCACCACGACCCCGGCACCCGGTCCGCGGCCGGCGGAGACCCACTCGGGCAAGGGGAACTCGACGGTCGTCACGTCCTGGCCCATGCGGCTCGGCTTCGTGACCTTCGACTGTCCCAAATGCTCCGGTCATGTCGCGGTCAACACCGAGAACGAGCTGATCGTCAATGACGCCGGCCCCTACAAGGGCACGCAGTGGATCAACGACATGCCCGACCACCAGGCGAAGACGTTCACGGTCAAGGCCAACGCCGCCTGGACGCTGACCATCACCGACGAAAGCGCCCTGCCCGTGCTGGCACCGGGAAAGACCCTCTCGGGCAAGAGCGACGCCGTGGTCTCCGTGCCCAAGGACGTCTCGTCGATCGCCGTCACCACCAGGGGCAACGGCAACACCGCGGTGTGGGTGCACAGCGACGACTTCTCGGACCTGCCGGTGAACCAGCTCGGCGACTACAAGGGCAGCGTGCCGGTGCCCGGTCCGGCGTTCGTTTCGCTGGAAGGCGACGGAACCTGGACGGCCACGGCGTCCTGAGTGGCCCGGGTATGACGAAGGCCACCTTCGAGACTTCCGAAGGTGGCCTTTCGCGTGCTGCCGTCAGCGGTAGTTCGTGAACTGCAGCGCGATCTCGAAGTCCTTGCCCTTGAGCAAGGAGATCACGTCCTGCAGCTGGTCCTTCTTCTTGCCGGACACCCGCAGCTGGTCGCCCTGGATCTGCGCCTGGACGCCCTTGGGGCCTTCATCACGAATGAACTTGGCGATCTGCTTCGCCTTGTCCGACGCGATCCCCTGCAGAATTTTGCCGCCGATCTTGTAGATCTTGCCGGACAACGCCGGCTCGTCCGCCTCGAAGGCCTTCAGGGAGATGTTGCGCTTGATCAGCTTCTCCTTGAACACCTCGACCGCCGCCAGCGCCCGCTCTTCGGTCTCCGACTCGATCACGATCGCCTCCTCGCCGGACCAGTCGATCTTGGTCCCGGTACCCCGGAAGTCGAACCGTGTACCGAGTTCCTTGCTGGCCTGGTTGAGGGCGTTGTCCACCTCCTGGCGATCGACCTTGCTCACCACGTCGAAAGAGGGATCCGCCACGTGTTCTCACACCTCGTACTCGCTTGTCAGGAGCTTCCACCCTAGCCCTGCGTAACCCGGTTGACGGGCCCGCCACGGCCTTGGGTATTCTTTCATCTCGACCGGGCTTGCCCGGCCATGGCGAGTTGCCCGAGCGGCCAAAGGGATCTGACTGTAAATCAGACGGCTACGCCTTCGGGGGTTCGAATCCCTCACTCGCCACACAGAGCGGCCTCGTGACCAAGTAAGACCAGGTCACGGGGCCGCTCTTGTAGTGTCCCCGTCGAAAAGGTGTTGCCGTCCGGCCGGGACGGTCGCACGCTGACGTGATGCGACTGATCGAACCGCCTCGGCTCCTGCCGCCGACGACAAGGGTCCGCCAGTCGTGGCTGGACGGCGAGCTCGCCGACCGCGGAGCCGATGGCGGTGAGACGAGACTGCTGGAACGCGCCACCGCGAACTTCGGGCAGTTCGTCGCCGAGCAGCAAGGAGTGCTGCTGCGCTGGGGAGTTCCCGCCACGATCTTCTGGTACGTCTCCGGCCCGCATTACCTTGGCGAACTCGTGATCCGACACGAGCTGACCCCGGCACTGGCCGAAGCGGGAGGCCACATCGGGTACAGCATCGCGAGTCCGTGGCGAGGGAAGGGTCACGGCACCCGGATGCTGAGCGCGGGGCTTGCCGAATGCCGTCGCCTCGGCCTCCGCCGGGTTCTGCTCACCTGTGCCGTCGGCAACGCGGCTTCCCGCCGGACCATTCTGGCCAACGGCGGAGTGCCGGACGGTCGAGCCAAAGGTGAGGATCGGTTCTGGATAGAAGTCCCGGACGGCGGAGCTCCGCAGACCGCGCCCTGGCCCGCGACACCACCGGCACACGGATCCGTCGTCCTCCGCGAGTTCACCGAAGCCGACGTCCATCTCGCTCTCGAACTCGGCGAGGATCCGTATGTGCCGCTCATCGGCAGCCTTCCCGCGCATCCGAGCAGGCAGGAAGCCGAAGCCTGGATAGCGCGACAGCGGACTCACCACGCCGAGGGCCGAGGCTTCCCCTTCGTGATCACCGCGGACGGGACGGCGGTCGGGACGATCGGGCTGTGGCTGCGGAAACTGTCCGAAGGCATCGGGATCATGGGCTACTCGGTCTCGCCCGAGCATCGCCGTCGCGGCTTCGCGGCCGACGCGCTCAAAGCGATCACCGAGTTCGCTGGGACGGTGCCGGGTGTGGAGCGGATCGAGCTGTACATCGAGCCGTGGAACCGCGGCTCGATCCGCGCGGCCGAGAAGGCGGGTTACCGACGCGAAGGGCTGCTGCCCGCCCATCAGGAGATCGGCGGCACCGCGCGCGACATGCTCCTTTACGTGCGAACCCTAGGATGCTCCCCATGTTCGCGATCCAGCCGTGGCACCTGATCATCTTCCTGCTGGCGATCGTCTTCATCGTCGCCGCGATCGTCGCGGCCGTGATGGCCTCGAAGAAGCGCTGACCTACTCGCGGATCGCGTAGTCGCCGAAGGACGGTTCCAGCAGGTCGAAAGCTCGCTGAGCCGCCTTCGTCAGCGCTTCGGCGATCTTGTCGTCGCTTTCGCCGGCATACGACCGCCGGAGGACCTCGCGGAACAGGACGCGGTCGATCGCGTTGAGTTCGGCGGCCGCCATGATCGGGGTGACGTCGTCCGCCTCGGCGTGGGTCTCGGTCGCGAGGAGTTCGGCGAGTGCTCCCTCCCGCAGGTCGTGCAGTTCGCGTAGCCGTGCGGTCAGGGTCGGGCTCTCCAGCACCATTTTCGCGAAGTCCGGCCCGGTGAAGCCGATCACGGGCGAGTGCTCCGCCACCGCGTCCAGGAAAGTACGCCGTAGCGCGGCCAGCGCCGATTCACCCGTCTTCCTGGAGCCGACCGCGTTCGCCAGCCCGTTCGTGAACTCTTCGTGCTGGTCAAGGGCCAGGTCCTCTTTGCGCGCGAAGTAGTTGGTGACGGTCTTCTTCGCGACCCTCGCGGCCGCGGCGATCTCGGCGATCGTCGTCTCCTCGAAGCCCTTCTCGATGAAGAGGAGCGTCGCCTGGTCGGAGATCAGCTGTCGCGTCTCCTGCTTCTTGAGCTCCCGTAGGCCCACATCCGTGCTGGTCATGAGCGAACTTTACCACCGTCGTAAAAATACTCTTGACGTCTGGTAGTTCGAGTGTAAACTTACGTCCGTACTACCGAATCGAGAGAAGAGGCTCCTTGACCGCTCGAATCCCCCAAGGCAACGAAGGCACCAACCGCGCCCAGGCTCGCCGGGACGACCGCCGCCATCAGCAACAGCAGCCGTTCCCCGGCCGCTCGATGCCGGCGCGGCGCTCGATCGGCGTCCCGCGTCGCCGGTCGTACTGACCGATCAGCGCTTCCGAAAACTCAAAGCCGACCGAAGGGGATAGCCCATGAACGTCCTTGCCTCCACCGTTTCGCTGACCGTCGACGACGTCGCCGCTTCCAGCCGCTTCTTCACCGAGCACTTCGGCTTCACCGAGCAGATGGCCGCGGAGGGTTTCGTCTCCCTCGGGCATGAAACCGCGAAGGTGGCCATCGTCCTGCTTCAGGCGGGGATCGAGGTCCTGCCGGAGAACCTGCGGCAGCAGCGCGCGTCCGGTGTGATCGTGGCCTTCACGGTCGAGAACCTCGAAGCCGAGGAGAAGCGCCTGCGCGATGAAGGCGTCGAGATCACGTTGCCGCTGCGGGAAGAGTCGTGGGGAGAGCGCCTCTTCATGGTCACCGACCCGAACGGCGTGCCGGTGGAACTCGTGGAATGGGTGCAGCAGTAGGGAAACGCCGAAGCGGGACTGGAGTCCACAAAGGACTCCAGTCCCGCTTTTCGGTGTCCTGCTACTTCATGGCGGCGAGCTGGATCAGGTTGCCGCAGGTGTCGTCGAAGACGGCGGTGACCACCGGGCCCATGTCGACGGCGTCCTGGGTGAACTCGACGCCCAGTCCCTTGAGCCGCTCGACCTCGGCATACACGTCGTCGACGGCGAACTGGGTGAACGGGATGCCGTCGGCGGCCAGCGCTTTCTTGAACGGGCCCGCCGCGGGGTGGCCGTCGGGCTCCAGCAGCAGTTCGACGCCGTCCGGATTGGCGGGCGAGACCACGGTGAGCCAGCGGGCGGCGCCGGTGGGCACGTCGTTCTTCTTGATGAACCCCAGTTTTTCGGTGTAGAAGGCGAGTGCCTTGGCCTGGTCGTCGACGAAGACGCTGGTGATGTTGATGCGGATCACGGGTTCGGTTCCTTTCGGTCGAGGGGCCACCGCTCGACGATGGAGCGCAGCGGGCTCGTGTCGAGGTGGTGGAACTTGTACCGGCCCTGCCGCCGGGTGTGCACCAGTCCTGCCTGTTCGAGCACCGCGAGGTGCTGCGAAATGGCCTGGCGCGTAGAGGACAAGCCGTGCTTCATGGTCAGCCTGCCGCAGATCTCGAACAGCGTCTGACCGTCCTTTTCGGTCAGCTCGTCGAGGATGGTGCGCCGCGTCGCGTCGCCGATGGCCTTGAACAGGTCAACGTCCACACCGCAGTTATAGGCAAGTCATCACTTGCCTGTCAAGCCGGGGTCAGGAGCCCAGGTAGCGCAGGATCGCCAGCACGCGACGGCTGTACCCGGCGATAGTGGCCAGCCCGAGCTTGTCGAAGATCGCGTTCACGTGCTTCTCGATGGCGCTCTGCGACACGTACAGTGACTCGGCGATCCCGGCGTTCGTGTGGCCCTGCGCCATCTTCTCCAGCACTTCACGTTCGCGAGGGGTCAGCTTCGCGAGCGGGTCGGTGTGCGTGGTCCTCGCTAGCAGCCGCCGGACGACCTCCGGGTCGAACGCCGCCCCACCCGCGGCCACCCGGTCGAGCGCGTCCAGGAATTCGCCCACCTGGGCGACCCGGTCCTTCAGGAGATAGCCGACGCGTTCGCCGTCACCGGTGATCAGCTCGGCGGCATAGCGCTTCTCGACGTACTGCGAGAGCACGAGCACGCCGATTTCCGGCCACCGGCGACGGATTTCGAGCGCCGCGCGGAGGCCTTCGTCGGTGTGGGTCGGCGGCATGCGGACGTCGGTGACGATCACGTCCGGCTGATACGCCGCCGTCGTCGAGAGGAGTGCCTCACCGTCACCGACCGACGCCACGACGTCGTGTCCCTCTTCGAGCAGCAGCCGGACCAGGCCTTCCCGCAGCAGGGTCGAGTCCTCGGCGAGGATCACTCGCACGGCAGCACCGCCGTCACCACGGTCGGGCCACCGAGCGGACTGTCCACAGTGAACTCCCCGTCCGCCGCCGCGACCCTCCGCGCGAGGCCGGAAAGACCGCCCCCGGACGCCCGCGCCCCACCGGTGCCGTCATCGGTGATCCGCACCCGCACCCTGTCCTCGTCCCGCTCGGCCTCGATGTCGATCCGCGTCGCCGCGGCGTGCTTGATCGTATTGGTGACCGACTCCGACGCCACGAAGTACACGACGGTCTCGATAGCCGCCGGAGGACGTTCCGGCAGGTCGACGCGCAGATGAATGGGGACGCCGGAGCGTTCCGCGAGTGCCTCCAGCGCGGGGTGCAGCCCGTCGGAGTCCAGCGCGATCGGGTACACGCGCCACGACACTTCCCGCAGGTCGTGCAGGGCGCGCTGGGATTCCTCGTGCGCCTGCCGGAGGAGATCCGACGCGTGCTCCGGATCGTCGCTGCGGCGTGCCCTGCCGAGCAGCATGCCGAGCGCGACGAGCCGCTGCTGGACGCCATCGTGCAGATCCCGTTCGATCCGGCGGCGTTCACCGTTGACCGCCTCGACCACTTCGGCGCGGCTGGTCGCCAGCTCGGAGACCCGGCGCCGCAGCTGTTCCTGTTTACTAGGCCCGAAAAAGCGCCCCGCCAGCTTGCGTTCCAGTGTCGCGATCCCGATGAGCCCTTGGACGGCAAGGAAGATGAGCAACGCGCCGAAGAGGCCGGTGGTGACGAAGTCGTACCAGTCCGCAGGAGCCCCGCCGCCGGGCGACTGGCCGTTGAGGAGCTGATAGAAGATGATCGCGCCGGATCCGGCGCCGAACAGGATCAGGATGAAGATCCCGGCGCCGAGCAGGCCGACGACACAACGCGGGACGAGATAGGCCATCGCGCGGTGTCCGCTGCAGGCGAGCGCGTTTTCGGCGCCGAGGTACTTCTCCAGCCGCCGTCGCTCTACTTCGGACAGTGCACGGGCGCCCGCGAACACCGGTGGCCGCAGCGCGGGGATGGCGAGGGCGATGCCGCCGAGGAGGACGTAGAAGAACTCCGCGAACGCGGTCGCGGCGCCGATCGCCAGCCCCAGCGTGGCGCGGAGCACCTTGCGCAGCTGGCGCCGCACAGCGGACGGAACAGGCATAACGCCAGGTTAGCGGGGTATCCGGAGGTTGGTATTGCGGTTTTCCGCAGTGATCTGTGCCGCTTCACCGCAGGGTGTGGAACCCGGGCAATTCGTACGTTCGTTGGCGTCAGCAGACGACCACGAAAGGCCGCCATGAACCTCCTCCTCGCCGAAGCCGCCAACGCACCGATGGGTGGCCTCGCCGGCTGGGCTGTGTCACTGATGGACTCACTGGGAGGTCCGGGCGCCGCGATCATCGTCGGGCTGGACAACCTGTTCCCGCCGATCCCCAGCGAACTGGTGCTGCCGCTCGCCGGGTTTTCCGCCAGCCAGGGGACGTTCACCCTGGTCGAAGCGCTGGTGTGGACGACCTTCGGCTCGGTGGCGGGCGCGATCATCGTGTACTACCTCGGCCTGCTGCTCGGCCGCGACCGCACCCGCCGCTGGATGGCGAAGATCCCGCTGGTCAAGGCCTCCGATTTCGACAAGACCGAGGCCTGGTTCCAGAAGCACGGCGCGAAGGCGGTGTTCCTCGGCCGGATGGTGCCGATCTTCCGCAGTCTCATCTCGCTGCCCGCCGGGATCGAGCGGATGCCGTTCTGGCGGTTCCTGGCACTGACCACGGTGGGCAGCCTGATCTGGAACACCGTGTTCGTCCTTGCCGGGTACGGGCTGGGGGAGAGCTGGCATCTGGTCGAGGAGTACGCCGGGTTCTTCCAGTACTTCGTGATCGCGGCCGTCGTGATCGCGCTGTCCCTCTTCGTCTTCAGCCGCCTTCGCGAGAAGTCCCGCACCAACGCTTGACGAACGCGCGTGAAGGCCCCCTTCCCTCGGCTGGTCACTCAAACCATGGCCGAGGGAAGGGTGCCTTCACGCGGGCTCAGGAGCGGAAAGGCCCGGTCACCTCGTAGGTGATCCCGCCAGGACGAGCCGGAAGTGCCGCGCTGCGACGAGAAGTACAGCCGGTTCCCCGCCGGGGTGAACGCGGGCCCGCAGATCTCGGACGAGCTCTGGCCGGAGATACGCAGGAAGGGCGCCACGATGTCGTTCGGCGTGATGACGCAGATCTCCATGTTCCCGCCGTCCTCGGCGACGAACAGGTCACCCGACGAGGTGCCGGTGACGTTGTCGACCCCGGTCAGCGGCGCCGAACCGGGGCTGACCAGCGAGTCGTCGTAGGCGAGTTCGTAGGTGCTGTTCGTCAGGTTGAGCTGCCAGACGCGGTTGTCACCCTTGGTGGTGAACCAAGCGGTGTCGTTGGCGTAGTGCAGGCCTTCGCCGCCGGTGAACCGCTTCGCGCCGGACACCTGGTCGCGGGTGGCCGTGGGGGAGCCGTCCGGATCGGGCACGTTCGCCCAGGTGAAGCTGCCCGACGTCGCCGAGCCGGCCTTCAGCACCTGCAGCGTCCCGGCGGCGAGGTCACCCCAAGTCGTCGGGACGAAGCGGTAGAAGCAGCCGTCCGTGGTGTCCTCGGTCAGATAGACGACCTTGCGCACCGGGTCGGCCGCGGCGGCCTCGTGCTTGAACTTCCCCATCGCGGGCCGCTGGACCGCCGCCGACGCCGGACCGTTCGGCTGGCATTCGTAGACGAAGCCGAGATCGATCTCCTCACAGGAAAGCCAGGTACCCCAAGGGGTTTTGCCGCCCGCGCAGTTCTGCCTGGTGTTGGCGAGGACGCGGTGGGCGCCGGTGATGGTCCCGCTCGCGTCGAATTTGACCGCACTCGCGCCGCCGCCAGGGTTGATCTCGGAGTTCGACACGTAGATCCAGCCGCTGCCGTCGGCGAAGACCGCGCCGCCGTCGGGGGCGCTGTGCCAGGTGTAGCCGGTGCTCGCGACCTTCTGGCCGGAGCGTGCGATGACGCGGCTGGTGAATCCCGCGGGCAATTGGATCCCGTTGGCGTCGGCCGCCTGGAGTGCGCCGTACGGGCTGGGTCCGTTTTGCGCGGGCGCGGCCAAAGCCGCCCCCGAAAGCCGGTTGCCGAACGCCGTGACACCGGCGCCGACCACGGCCGCGCGCAGGAAGTTCCGTCGCTTCACTCATGCCTCCAAGACATCCGCTGAAGTGGTGGTGCGGGAAAGGAGCGGATCGGAGGTTACGGGTGGAACGGGACTTCCAGGTGAATTCGCGGCGTATTCACCGCGAGAAGACAACTTTCGCAGGAAACCTTCGCTCAGCACGATTTCCTTCGCTTTGCGCAGCCCCGGAGCTTCGTCTCCGCCACGTTGTTCCGCGATGTCGATGGCGAGGAGTATCCGGTCGAGCGGGGCACAGCCTCCATTGCGGTGGTGGCGGCGTCCGATCAGGTGACGCCAGGCGGTGAGTTGGTCGTCGAGTCCCGGCTCCCCGGGAACGGCCCGGAGTAACGCGCGAAGCAGGACTCTCATCTGGTTTTCGTTGCTGGGCAAGGTGTTCCGGGCCAAGGTGTCGGCAAGGGTGCTGCGTGACTGACCGGTCGCGGCGGCCAGCGCGCGGATGCTGAGGCCGCTTCGGTCGCGGAGTTCGCGCAAATGCGCCATGAAAGCCGATTCCGTGTTCATCGACGTGCTCGCGCGGACGTGGATTGGCGGAGAACGGCGCCGAGCAGGGTGACCGCGATCCCCGCCGCGATCGGCGCGCTCGTACCGGCGAAGGTCAGCACCGTGGTGAATGCGGCGAGAATGCTCAGACAGACGATCTGACCGGCCGAAACGCACGTGCGCCTCGGCCACAGGGGGTACAGGATTCCGTGACTCATGACCTTGCCCTCTCCAGGCTCGGTGGCCGCACCCGGCGGGGTGGCACGGAATCTACGTTATCAAACCGTGATATAAAGTTTAAGGCTGATTAATGTCCGGATCCGTCCGGATCCCGGAATGCCGGAGGCCCCGGATCCCTGATCAGGATCCGGGGCCTCGGCCTCGCGTCGTTACGCCGCTTGGGCGACCGGAGCCGTCGCCGGGGCCAGCGCGATGTCCAGCACGTCACGGACGTTGGCCACGGCGTGGACGTCCAGTTGTGCCAGCACCTCGGCCGGGACGTCGTCGAGATCCGGCTCGTTGCGCTGCGGGATGATCACCGTCTTCATCCCCGCCCGGTGCGCGGCCAGCAGCTTCTGCTTGACCCCGCCGATCGGCAGCACACGCCCGGTCAGCGACACCTCACCGGTCATCGCGACGTCCGATCGCACGACCCGGCCCGAAAGCAGGGACGCCAGCGCGGTCGTCATCGTGATGCCGGCACTCGGGCCGTCCTTGGGGACCGCGCCGGCCGGGACGTGCACGTGGATGCCGCGGTCCTTCAGGTCGCCGACCGGCAGTTCCAGCTCCGCGCCGTGCGAACGCAGGTACGAGAGCGCGATCTGCACCGACTCCTTCATCACCTCGCCCAGCTGACCGGTCACTGACAGCCCGGTCGAGCCGGATTCGGGATCCGCCAGCGACGCCTCGATGTAGAGGACATCACCGCCTGCGCCGGTCACCGCCAGACCGGTCGCCACGCCGGGGATCGACGTACGCTGCGTCGACGCGGGCAGCGAGGACTCCGGCAGGTGCCGCGGGCGGCCGAGGTAGGTCTCGAGCCCGTCGGCGTCGATGATCAGCGGCAGCTCGACCTCGTCCAGCGCGACCTTGGTGGCCACCTTTCGCAGCACCTTCGCGATGGTCCGGTTCGCGTTGCGCACCCCGGCTTCCCGCGTGTACTCGGCGGCGATCCGGCTGAACGCGTCATCCGTCAGCGTGACGTCGCCCTTGTCGATACCGGCGCGTTCCAGCTCGCGGGGGAGCAGGTGATCGCGGGCGATGATGACCTTCTCGTGCTCGGTGTAGCCGTCGAGGGTGACCAGCTCCATCCGGTCCAGCAGCGGGCCGGGGATGGTTTCGAGCGCGTTCGCCGTCGCGAGGAACACGACGTCGGACAGGTCCAGCTCGACCTCGAGGTAGTGATCGCGGAACGTGTGGTTCTGCTCCGGGTCCAGCACCTCCAGCAGTGCCGCCGTCGGATCGCCGCGGTAGTCGGCGCCGACCTTGTCGATCTCGTCGAGCAGCACGACCGGGTTCATCGAGCCCGCTTCCTTGATGGCGCGGACGATCCGGCCGGGCAGCGCGCCGACGTAGGTGCGGCGGTGACCGCGGATCTCGGCCTCGTCACGGATGCCGCCGAGCGCGACACGGACGAACTTGCGGCCCATCGCCTTCGCCACGGACTCGCCGAGCGACGTCTTGCCGACCCCGGGAGGACCGGCGAGCGCCAGTACCGTGCCTGCCCCTCGCCCACCACCACCCTCAACGGAGCTTCGCCCTGCCCCGATCCCACGGCGTCCGCCGACCGGGCCCAAACCCGATTCGGCGCGCCGCTTGCGCACGGCCAAGTACTCGATGATGCGTTCCTTCACGTCGTCGAGACCGGCGTGATCGGCGTCGAGGATGTCACGCGCGGCGGCGATGTCGTGGACGTCGGTGGTGCGCTCGTTCCACGGCAGTTCGAGGACGGTATCCAGCCATGTGCGGATCCAGCCGCCCTCGGGGGACTGCTCGGAGGTCCGCTCCAGTTTGTCCACTTCGGACAGTGCGGCCTTCTTGACCGCGTCCGGCAGTTCGGCGGCCTCGACGCGGGCACGGTAGTCGTCGTCGTTGGCGGTGCCGTCGAGTTCGCCCAGCTCCTTGCGGATCGCTTCGAGCTGGCGGCGCAGCAGGAACTCCTTCTGCTGCTTCTCCATGCCCTCCTGGACGTCCTTGCGGATGGTGTCGGTGACCTCCAGCTCGGCGAGCTGCTCGCGGCTCCATTCGAGAGCCTTTTCGAGGCGGGCCGAAACGTCGAGCGCGGTCAGCAGTTCGAGCTTCTGCTCGGTGTTCAGGTACGACGAGTTGCCCGCGAGGTCGGCGAGCGCGGACGGGTCCTCGACCTCCTGGACGGCGTCGATCATCTGCCAGCCGCCACGCTGCTGGAGGATCGCGAGGACGACGCTCTTGTACTCCGACGCGAGCTTCGCGGACCGGTCGTCGGTGGTCTCGGTGGCGGCTTCGGCGTGCACCCAGCGGGCGGCGCCGGGGCCGTCGGCGATGCGGCCGACCACGGCGCGGCGGGTACCGCGCAACAGCACCGCCGTCTTGCCACCCGGCACGCGACCGATGCGCTCGACGGTCGCGATGGTGCCGAGTTCGGCGTACTCGCCGTGGACGCGGGTGACGATCAGGACCTCGGCCTTGGCGCCGGCGCCGGACCGGATCCCCGGGAAGGAAGCCTGGGCAGGCGTGTTGGCCTGGGCGGACTCCACCGCGGCACGCGTCTCCGTGTCGGCGAGGTCGAGCGGGACGATCATGCCCGGCAGCACGACGTCGTCATCGAGCGGGAGAACGGGCAGGAGGCGGTTGTCGGTCATCTGTGCACTCCTCGGTTAGTTGAGTCTGACTAGCTCAACTCTCCGATCGACCCGTTTGTTTCCTTTCGTTGTTCGCCGTGAGCGATCGACCCTCCGCTCCGACCTCTGCTCCGCCCAGGGCCCCGACGCAGCGCGTTTAGCCCGCTAAACGCGAGTGCCCTGGACCAGAGGTCGGATCTCTGAGGTGCCCGGGCGTCACAAAGGCCTCCTTTGAGACGTTGAACGTCCCAAAGGAGGCCTTCAGGACACCCACGCCCACTGCTCTGACCTCTGTCCCGGCCAGGGCCCCGACGCAGCGCGTTTAGCCCGCTAAAGGCGAGTGCCCTGGACCAGAGGTCGGACGTCAGGGGTGGGTGGCGACCCCGCACCAGGCGAACGGCCGGGCGCCTTCCTCGTCCCGCCGGAGCTCACGGACGGGCCGCCAGTCGGGCAGGTGGACGACGCCGGGCTCCAGAAGCGTCCAGTCCCCGAAGAGGGGTTCGAACTCTTCGCGGTCTCGCATCCACACGGGATTGCTCGTCTTCCGGTACTGCTCGACCATCCAGCGGAGCCCGTCGGCGTCCTTGCCGGTCTGGCCGCCGAAGCTCATATGCGAAAGCCCCAGCCAGCTGCCCGGCGCCAGCGCGTTCCGGTAGGTCGCGACCAGCGACGGCGGATCGTCGTGCGGCCCGGCGAAATGCAGGACGGCCATCAGCAGCAGGCAGACCGGCTGCTCGAAGTCGATCAGCCGCCGTGTCTCCGGATGCCGCAGGATCTCCCTCGGCCGCCGCATGTCCGCCTGGATGATCCCGGCCCAGTCGGTCGCCTCGTGCCGTTCGAGGATCAGCTCCGCGTGCGCCACCGCGACAGGCTCGTAGTCGACGTACACGACCTTCGCTTGATCGCCCGGCTCCAGTTCCTCCTGGACGATCTCGTGCACGTTCCCGGCTGTCGGGACACCGGACCCCAGATCGATGAACTGCCGGATCCCCGCCTTCAGTGCCGCGCGCACGACGCGGTTCATGAACTCGCGGTTGTGCCGCGCCCCGGGTTTGACCCAGCGCCACTGCTCTTCCAGTTTGCGGGCGAACTCGCGGTCGACAGCCCAGTTGTGGGTCCCGCCGAGATACCAGTCGTAGATTCTCGCCGCGGACGGCTTTTCGGTGTCGACCCCGGTCGGCGCCACCGGGGCCGCGTCATCGTCCCTGGTCACAGAAACCCCCTGATCTTCGAAGATCAGCCTAGCGAGATCACGGCACCGCGGGGCGCCGCCGCCAGTACGTCCAGAGCGGCCGGTAGCCCTGCGCGTACCAGAACGGCGTCGAGCGCGGATTGGCCGGCGCGTGGTGCAGCAGCACGGCCTCGGTCCCGCATTCGTCGAACACCTGGTGCGCGTGCGCGGCGAGCGCGGAACCCACACCGCTCGATCGCGCCGCTTCGGCCACCGCCAGCGAAGACAGATAGCCGACGCGGTCGGCGGCGACCCGGCCGCGGATCCACGATGTGTCGTCGGGGAACTGCACCCGGACCATGCCCAGCGCGCGTCCGTACAGCTCCGCGATCCACAGCGTGGGGTTTTCCCGTCCGAGTTCTTTCGACAGGTCCGCCGTGATCGCTTCCTTCGCGCCCTCGCGCAACGTGACAGAACCGAACTGCGCGTCATAACGCTGCAATTCCAGCTCGAGTCCGACGGCGGTTTCGAGATCATCCGCTTCGGCGGGCCGGATGTGCACTCCGGGCGTCGCGGGCCGCCCCGTCGCGGCGAGCCGATCGGCCGGGCGGACCGCGATCACCAGCACCGGAGCGAATCCGCGGTGCAGTAATTCGGCCGAACCCGGCGAATCGCGGCTGGGCCGCACCACGGTCGCCGCCGTTTCGACATCTCCCGGTGGCGCCACCGTCTTCAGATGTTCATCCCATCGGGTGAGTAATGCGTCAAGGGCCGCTTCGGGGCGGGGGCCGGTGAGTCTGGCTTCGAGGCGATGTTCGACGAGCGCCCGCCACGGAGAGTCAACAGAATCAGGGCCCGCTTCGGTACGTACCGACAAACCGGCGGCGGCGGAGTCGCCGGCTGTCGCGGAGAGTGACGCGGCACCCTCGACAGGCTCCAGTGCAGGCATTTCCGGGAGCAAGGCGTCCACAGTGGCGAGCCGCTCGGCATGTCCGGCAGCGATCGCGTGGCTATTCATAGCCCTATTCAAACCCCTACTGACGGGTCCGCGGGGAACTTCACGAGATTGGCCGCGGCATGGCCCCAGGTGACTTCCGGTAGTCGGAAGGAACGCGAATAACGCTCCCATTTCACCCCGTGGTCCACGCAGGTCAGCGCGGCGAGGCCATTGTTAACCCTGGGGTGATCTCATACTGTCTCGAATGGGACTTGGGTACGCCCTCCGGGGTACTGTATTGCCCCTGTCCCGAGGTCGCGGTAGGACAAGACCGGTTGGGCAGCCGGGAAGGAAGGTCGGATGCCGGACACGAACGGCAGGCCCGTGAGCGCCGCACAGGCGGCACCGGGCAAGGGAGGCGCCGTTACGGAAGCTCGAACCGACGAGCGACGGTTCCGCGTCTACACCTTCGCGGTACTCACCATGGGCATCGCCGCGGCCGCCGCGGTCAGCCTGTGGCTGGACTTCGAGGCCTCGGACGATCTGTTGTGGATCGGGCCGATCCTCGCGCTCGCCTTCCTGCTGGCCGAACAACTCGGGATCAACGTCGACGTCCGCAGCGGCATCTCCTGGACGATCTCGTTCACCGAGATCCCGCTGGTCATCGGATTCTTCGTCGCTCCCTTCGAAGTCGTCCTCGCCGCGCATCTCGCGGCGGGCATCGGAACCCTGCTGGCACGCAAGGTCGCGGGCCGTGTCCTCTACAACGCCGGCGCGTTCCTGCTGGAGATCACCGGCGCGTTCGCCGTGGCAGGACTGGTGAAACAGGCCTCCGGCGCGCAGGACATGACGTGGATCGCCGCGCTGGCAGGCACTTTGACCGCGCCGCTGGTGAGCACGCTGCTCGCGCTCGCCGCCGTCCGCGTGCTGCGCCGCCGGATGCGGGTGAGTACCGCGATCCGGCTGACCGGCCGCATCCTCGTCGTCGGTTTCGTCAACGCCTCGGTCGGACTTTCCGGCTACCTGGTCATTTCCAGCACGCCGAAGGCCTGGCCGCTCGTGCTGGCGGTCTTCCTCGGCCTCACCGCGTTGTACTGGGCCTACTCGGATCTGCTGCGCGAGCAACGCGACATGGAAGCGCTGTCCGACGTCAGCCTGATGGTCGCGCGATCCGGTCAGCAGGCCGCCGCCCGGCCCGCCGGTCGCGCCGACGAACTCGTCGGCGGTGTGGACGTCCGTGAGTGGGCGACCATCGCCGAACGCATCAAGGACCAGCTCGCCGCCGGCCGCGTCGTGCTCCGGCTGCGGCTGGAACCCAAGGACACCATGCGGATGGTCGTCGCGGGTGACGAACTCCCGCCGGCCGACCCGGCCGCCGACGATCCGTTGCTGCGCCTGCCCGGCGCGCACGTCCGGCATTTCCGGATCACCGAAGCGAATCCCGACGTCCGGTCCGCGTTGCTCGACCGCGGCGCGCAAGAGGCGCTGGTGGTTCCGTTGCGCAGCGCCAACCAGCTCCTCGGCGTCGTGGAAGCGCACGACAGGCTTTCCCGCTGGCGTGGTTTCGGCAAATACGACGTCCAGCTGCTCGGCACGATGGCCAGCCACCTCGCGACGTCGCTGGACAACCGGCGCCTGCTCGCGACCCTGCGCCACGACGCCTACCACGATCCGCTGACCGGCCTGCTCAACCGGCCCGGCTTCCGCCAGGTGGCCAAGGAACCGTTGCGGGAACAGGTCAACGCCGTCGTGCTCCGGGTCGATCTGGACGTGTTCTCCACCGTCAGCGACGCACTGGGCTATGTCTGGGCGGACCGGATGGTCATCGCCGCCGGACGTCGTATCCGCGACGCGCTCGGCCCCGACGTCCCGCTCGCCAGGCTCGAAGGCGCGTCCTTCGCGGCACTCCTCGTCGGCTGCGCACCGGAACGCGCACAGGCCGCGGCGGAACTGCTTCGCGCGGAACTCGTCGCCCCATACCCGGTGGACCGGCTGTCCGTCGAAGCCAACGCGATGATCGGCTACGCGACCTCTTCGGCGGACGACGACGACCAGGTCGACGTCGACGGTCTCCTGCAGCGCGCCGACGTCGCCGTGCGTGCGACCAAGGGCGGTGAAGAGGTCCGCGGCTACATGGCCAGCATGGGCCAGATCTTCATGCGCCGGTTCCAGATGGTCACGCAGTTCCGGCAGTCGCTCGAAGAAGGCCAGCTCAGCGTCCACTACCAGCCCAAGATCACCTTGCCGAACCGGCAGATCCAGGGTGTCGAGGCGCTGGTGCGCTGGGTGCACCCCGAGTTCGGCAGGCTCGGCCCGGACGAGTTCGTCCCGGCGATCGAAGCGGCCGGCCTCATCGGCGTCCTCACGTCCTTCGTGCTCGAAGAATCGCTGAAGCGCGTCCGGAAGTGGCTCGACGAGGGCCTGCGCATCTCGGCGGCGGTCAACCTGTCGGTACGGAACCTGGCCGACGAGGACTTCCCGACGAAGGTCGCCCGCGAACTCGACCGCTTCGGCATCCCGCCCGAGCTGCTCACCTTCGAGCTGACCGAATCCGGTGTGATGTCCGACCCGCAGAAGGCGCTGCCGATCCTGCGCGAACTGCACTCGCTGGGCATCGTGCTCGCCGTCGACGACTTCGGCACCGGCTACTCGTCGCTGGCCTACCTGCGGCAGCTCCCGGTCGATCAGGTCAAGATCGACAAGAGCTTCGTCCTCGGCATGGGAACCGACCTCGGCGACCTCGCCGTCGTGCGCTCCATCGTCGAGCTGGGCCACTCGCTCGGTCTCACGGTCGTCGCGGAAGGTGTCGAGGAAGACGTCGCGAGGGATCAGCTCGAAGCGATGGGATGTGACGTGGCACAGGGTTACCTCATCTCGCGGCCGTTGCCGGAGGATCGCCTGGAGGCGTGGCTGCAGGCTCGCACGGCTCGCTCGCCTGGGCGACACCAGGAGACCGTCTTGACCCTGCTGACCTGAGGTTTCGCGGTAACCGGGCCCCCGGTCAAGGCCGCTGAACCGGCCTGCTAATCTTTTCAAGTCCTCGCGAGAGGCAAGGCCCCTTTAGCTCAGTCGGTAGAGCGTTTCCATGGTAAGGAAAAGGTCTACGGTTCGATTCCGTAAAGGGGCTCGCAACCTCAGCCGCGTCACGCCTGCGTGTCGCGGCCAGGGTTATGTAAGGGCGGTGTAGCTCAGCTGGCAGAGCAAGCGGCTCATAATCGCTGTGTCGCCGGTTCAAGTCCGGCCACCGCTACGCGGTAATCCTGGGTATCCCAGGCCTAGTAGAGAAGGAAATGCTGTGGCTGCCACTGACGTGCGACCGAAGATCACGCTCGCGTGTGAGGAGTGCAAGCACCGCAACTACATCACCAAGAAGAACCGGCGCAACGACCCGGATCGCCTGGAGATGAAGAAGTTCTGCCCGAACTGCGGTACGCACCGGACTCACAAAGAGACCCGCTGAGCGTTCAGCGTTCTCCAAGCGCGTTCTACAAGCCTCACCCGAAGCCGCCCTGGTCTGACCAGGGCGGCTTCGTGCTGTCACGGGTTGGGTAGCCTGCTCGGGTGGCCTTGGACCAGTCGTTCACCGGGCGGGTGTACCCGCCGACCAGTACCTATGAAGTGAGCCGCGAGAAGATCCGGGAGTTCGCCGACGCACTCGGCGACGCGAACCCGCTCTATCGCGACGCCGACGCGGCGAAGGCGGCCGGATACCCCGACGTCATCGCGCCGCCGACGTTCCTCACGATCATCAACCTCGCCTCGATCAACGCGATCGTCACCGACCCAGAGCTGGGTCTCGACTATTCGCGGATGGTCCACGGCGACCAGAGGTTCACCTACGTGCGGCCCGTGCACGCGGGCGATGTGCTGTCGCTCACGACGCATATCGACAACGTCATGGCCCGTGCCGGAAACGACTTCATCAACCTGCGAGCCGAGATCGCCGGCGCCGACGGTGGCCCGATCGCGACCACGCACGCTCAGCTCGTCGTCCGAGGGGAGGGCGCGTGAGCACGTTCACCGCCGGGGAAGAACTGACGCCGCTGATCGTCGACGTCACCAGGGAGCAGCTGGTGCGCTACGCGGGCGCTTCGCTGGACTTCAACCCCATTCACTGGAACGAGGCCTTCGCCAAGGAGGTCGGCCTGCCGGACGTCATCGCGCACGGCATGCTGACCATGGCACTCGGCGCGCGGCTCGTCACCGACTGGCTCGGCGACCCCGGCCGCCTCATCGACTACTTCGCCCGCTTCACGCGCCCCGTCATCGTGCCGAACGACGGCGCGGCGAGGATCGAGTTCACCGGCAAGGTGGCCGTGGTCAACGACGACGGCACCGCGCGTATCGACATCACCGCCAAGTTCGACGGCAAGGCCGTCCTTGGCAAGGCCCAAGTGGTCGCCCGCGCCTGAGCCCCCGGGGGAGCAAGGGACCTTTGCTATCACTCGCTTAGCATGCCTAAGTAAGTGATAGCAAAGGTCCCTTGCTGTCTTTCCGCAGGTCAGCGGCGGTGCGGAAAACGACGCGACGCCCCGTAGGCGCGCGAAGCGTCCTTCTGGTCTCGAGCTTGTCTATGAAGGAATTGGGACACTCAACGTCCCAAATCCTTCATGGACGCGGACCAGCGGCCTCCGAAGCGACCAGCCAAGCGAACGCGAAGCGCCCTAAGGCAGCTTCAGCAGCTTCTCGATGACCTCGGCCATGCCTTCCTCGCCTCGCGCGTTCGGATGCAGCGGCGCCGCGGGTACGGCCGGGGCGGGGCCCTCGACCCAGCGCCGGTTCGCGGCAGTGCACATGTCGCGCCCCTTGCTCGCGGTCGACATATTGGCGAAGCCCGCTTCGTGTTCCTTCGCAGTCTCCTCCAGTGCGGTGTTCAGCCGCGTCAGCGAGGCGCGGAAGTAGGCGACGTCCCCGGCGCCGACGGCCAGGACGGGCCAGCAGCCGCTGTCGTCGTCCGGCAGCACCGAGGGGTAGCCGACGACCACGACGCGCGCTTCGGGTGCCTTCGAGCGGATCTGGTCGAGGACGCCGCCGAGCCGGTCCGCGGCGGCGGTGATCCGCTCGACGAGCTGATCCCGTCCGCCCGCGGTCAGTTGCGTCTTGCACGGCGAAGCGGTCTGGTGCTGCGTCGCGCATTGGCCCGCGAAGCCGACGAAGCCGACGTCGTTGCCTCCGATACCGACGGTCACCAACGTGGTGTCGCCGTTGATCGCGTCGAGCTGCGGCGCGTTCGTGCCGTCGCGGGTCTTCTGCTCGCCGGTGAGGTGCTCGGTCGTGGCGCCACCGCAGCTGACGTCGACGAACTCCGCCGGACGCAGGCTCGCCGACAGCAGGCTCGGGTAATTGTTGTCCGAGCGGTCGCAGCCTTTCGGCGTCCCCGTCGGCCGCCCGGTGCCCGGCGACGCCGTGTACGAATCACCCAGAGCGACATATCGGCCCGTGCCATCCGAGGTGGTGACCCCCGGTGGTGTTACCGACGTGCCTTGCTCCCACAGGTGGTAGGCAATCCCCAGGACGGACAGCACGATCACCAGGAACAGACAGCCGCCGCCAGTTCTCCGCTGCGTCACCCGTTCGTTGTACGCGACCGAGGTCACCTTGTCATCGGTCCGACTGTCGGTGAAGTACGCGTGAACGGGTGATCACGGGTTGACTGAGACGTGGATCACGTTCAGGGTGGGCGCGTATCTGGCCTGACCTCGCCGACGGCGAATCCTGACCCACGCGCGCTCCTGGAGGTAAAGGGAGGGGCCTTCAGTCGTTCGGGACGAGAGCGCGCAGCTCGGCGGCGATTTCGAGGGCATGAGTGACGTCGCGTGCGAGGTAGTGCGGGTCGACGAAGGCCTCGGTGATCCCGGTTTCGGCGGCCGCCTCCAGCGCCGCGGCGACGTCCTTGAGATCGGTGTCCGGTCTCGGGTTGAGCCGCAACACCCGCCGCAGCAGGCCGGGATCGCGGCCGGCCTTCTCTGCCGCCCTCACCGCGGTCTCCCAGAGCTTCGCGAGCTGGGGCGCGGGCAGCCCGGCGGGAAGCCAGCCGTCGGCACGGCGGCCGACGCGGTCCAGCGCCGCCGCGGACCAGCCGCCCAGCAGCACCGGCGGATGCGGACTTTGGTCCGGTCGCAAACCCACCTTGGACGCCGGGATCCGCCAATGCGCGCCGTCGTGTTCCACCGGATCGCCGGTCCAGTACTCCCGAAGGACGTCGAGAAGCTCTTCCAGCCGCTTGCCGCGGCCCTGCCAAGGCGTGCCGGTCGCGGTGTATTCGTCCCGGAGCCAGCCGACGCCCAGGCCGACGTCCAGCCTGCCCCCGCTCATCTGATCGAGCGAAGTGAGCATCCGGGCGAGCAGTACGGCCGGGTACACCGTTCCGGTAAGGGTGCTGGTGCCGAGCCGGACCCTCTTCGTGGCGGTCGCGGCGGCCGTCAGCAGGATCAGCGGGTCGGCGAAGGTGACGAACTCGGGCGGGTACGGCCGTTCCGGCGTGCCCCCTGGATAGAAGTCCGACGGCTTGACCGGGGTCAGCACACGATCTCCGACCCACAGGGACTCGTAGCCGAGCTCCTCGACAGCGGTCGCGAAACCGGTGACGGCGTCCATCGTCGCAAGTGGACCGTACTGCGGAAGGGCGATGCCCAGGCGCATCGCGGTCACCGCGCTTCGGCGAGCAGCCGACCCATCCTGGTGATCCCTTCGGCAAGATCGTTTTCGGCCAGCGCATAGGAAATCCGGAAGTACCCCGGTGTCCCGAACGCCTCGCCGGGCACCACGGCGACCTCGGCCTCGCGCAGGATCAGATCGGCGAGCGCCACCGTGTCGGCCGGCCGCTCGCCACGGATCTCCTTGCCCAACAAGGCTTTCACCGACGGATACAGATAGAAGGCGCCGAGTGGCACCGGAGTCTCGACGCCGGGAATCTCGGAAAGTAGCGAAAGGGCCTTCTTGCGGCGGGCGTCGAACGCTTCCCGCATCGCGTGAACGGCGTCGAGCGGACCGCTCACGGCCGCCAGCGCGGCCCGCTGCGCGACGTTCGACACGTTGCCGCACAAATGCGACTGGTACGCCGTCGCCGCCTTGACCACGTCCTGCGGGCCGAGCAGCCAGCCCACCCGCCAGCCGGTCATCGAGTACGTTTTCGCGACCCCGTTGAGCACCACCGTCCGGTCGGCGAGCTCCGGCACCAGGACGGGCATCGACGGCGCTTCGGCGCCGTCGTAGACCAGATGCTCGTAGATCTCGTCCGTGATCACCCAGAGGCCGTTCTCGTACGCCCAGCGACCGATCGCCTCGACCTGCTCGCGGGGGTAAACCGCGCCTGTCGGATTCGACGGCGAGACGAACAGCAGCACCTTCGTGCGGGGCGTCCTCGCTGCTTCGAGCTGCTCGACGGTGACCAGGTAGTCCGTCGTCTCGTCCGCCGTGACCGGTACTCCGACGCCACCGGCGAGCGCGATCGACTCCGGATAGGTCGTCCAGTACGGCGCGGGCAGCAGCACCTCGTCGCCGGGGTCGAGCAGCGTCGCGAACGCGGAATAGACCGCCTGCTTGCCGCCGTTGGTCACCAGGACGCGGCCGGGGTCCACCTCGAACCCGGAATCGCGGACGGTCTTCGCCGCGATCGCCGCACGCAGCTCGGGCAGTCCGCCCGCGGCCGTGTAGCCGTGATTCACCCTGTCCCGGACGGCCGCTTCGGCGGCTTCGAGCACGTTGGCCGGGGTCGGGAAATCCGGCTGACCAGCGCCGAACCCGATCACCGGACGGCCTTGCGCCTTGAGCTCCCGTGCCTTCGCGTCGACGGCCAAAGTCGCCGACGGCGTGATGCCGCCGATGCGGGCCGAGACACGTGATGCCGGTGAAGGCGAGGGTGCGGGAGCGCTCATGGCGACATCGTGGCACGATCATGGGGTCGGCCGTGGGGGAGTTCCTCGCGGAAGGCTGCTCCGTGCCGGTTTCAGGGGCGCGGTTGCGAAGCTGTTCGGGGGTTGCCGTAGACTTCTGGTCTCGGTACGCACTACGGTCATCCCCGCCACGGCGGTGGGGACGATGGAATGCGTCCTCGGAAGCTCCGGAACCTCGGGGTTCCAAAGGGGTGTAGCTCAATTGGCAGAGCAGCGGTCTCCAAAACCGCAGGTTGCAGGTTCAAGTCCTGTCACCCCTGCGTAAGCGAACTGGTGAAGGCGGAGGAGTGGTCGTGAGCGACAGCGACGCCAGCGGTGACAAGGCGCAGGACGGCGCCGGGCGGAAGCCCGATGATCAGTCCCGTCCGGTGACCGCCGCTGCCCGGCGTGAGCGCCGTGCGTCCGCGCGCCCGTCCGGTAAGGCCGACGCGAAGTCGGAAGACAAGACCCGCCCCGCCGGCAAGGCGAAGGCCGGGGACAAGACCGAGAAAACCAAGGACGCCAAGGGCACCGCGACCCCGAAGCGCGACCGCAAGCCGAAGCAGGCGTCGATTTTCGCCCGGCTCATGCGGTTCATCCGCGAGGTCTGGGCCGAGCTGCGCAAGGTCATCTGGCCGAACCGCAAGCAGATGGTCACCTACACCGCCGTGGTGCTGGTCTTCGTGGTGTTCATGGTGGCGCTGGTGAGCGGCCTCGACCTCGCCTTCAAAGAGGTCGTGGGTGCCGTTTTCGGCAGCTGAGGCAACCGGTGACGGTGCCTTGAGCGCACCGCTCGCCTGCCCGGCGCCACGGCAAGCGATCAACTGAGAGGACGGAACGTGACCTCCGACAACGGCACAGCAGCCGGTCATGAGCTGACCGAGCTTTCCGACGAGCAGGTGCACTCGGCACTCGGCGACGAGCAGTCCGAGCACCTGGACTCCGTCGAGGTGCCCGCCACAGGCGACGAGGTCGACGAAGCCGGAGATGACGCGGAGGCCGACGAGGCGTCCGCCGAGACCGAAGAGGTCGACGCCGCCGACGACGCCGACGACACAGCCGCCGAGGCTGAGCCCGAAGACGTCGACCCGGTCGCGAAGCTGCGCGCTGAACTCAACGCCGCTCCCGGTGAGTGGTACGTCGTGCACTCCTACGCGGGCTACGAGAACAAGGTCAAGACCAACCTCGAGACCCGTACCCAGACGCTGGACGTCGAGGACTACATCTTCCAGATCGAGGTCCCGACCGAAGAGGTCACCGAGATCAAGAACGGCCAGCGCAAGCTGGTGCAGCGCAAGGTGCTGCCCGGCTACATCCTGGTCCGGATGGACCTGAACGACGCCTCGTGGAGCGCGGTGCGCAACACGCCGGGCGTCACCGGGTTCGTCGGTGCCACTTCGCGTCCGTCGCCGCTGACCGTGGACGACGTGCTGAAGTTCCTCGCGCCCAAGGTCGAGGCCGCGCCCGCCAAGCCCGGCAAGGGCGAGGCAGCCGCTTCGGAGTCGCAGCTCGGTGGCCCCGCCGTCGAGGTCGACTTCGAGATCGGCGAGTCGGTCACCGTCATGGACGGCCCGTTCGCGACGCTGCCCGCGACGATCTCCGAGGTCAACGTGGACGGACAGAAGCTGAAGGTCCTGGTGTCGATCTTCGGCCGGGAGACCCCGGTCGAACTGTCGTTCAACCAGGTCTCCAAGATCTGACGGCCGCCAGACGGCCGGCAGTCCCCGCGTACTGGCAGGTGTGCGGGGGACTCAAGTCAGTAAGAAGGAACCAACGAAATGCCACCCAAGAAGAAGAAGAAGCTTGCGGCGATCATCAAGCTGCAGATCAAGGCGGGTGCGGCCAACCCCGCGCCGCCGGTCGGCCCCGCGCTGGGTCAGCACGGCGTCAACATCATGGAGTTCTGCAAGGCCTACAACGCCGCGACCGAGTCGCAGCGCGGGGACGTCGTCCCGGTCGAGATCTCCGTGTACGAAGACCGCTCGTTCGACTTCAAGCTCAAGACGCCGCCGGCCGCGAAGCTGCTGCTGAAGGCCGCGGGCGTGGAGAAGGGCTCCGGCGAGCCGCACAAGACCAAGGTCGCCAAGGTCACCTGGGACCAGGTCCGCGACATCGCGAAGACCAAGGAATCCGACCTGAACGCGCACGAGATCGACCAGGCCGCGAAGATCATCGCCGGTACTGCTCGCTCGATGGGCATCACGGTCGTCGACTGAGCTGTTTTTCAGCACCGCGTGGGAGAGCCAGTGCTGGCTCCAACACCACACTGATCCGCTTGAATAGTTAAGGACAGAAGCATGACCAAGCACAGCAAGGCCTACCGTCAGGCCCTCGAGCTGGTGGACCGCGAGCGGCTGTACGCCCCGCTCGAAGCCGCGAAGCTGGCCAAGGAGACCTCCAAGTCGAAGATGGACGCCACCGTCGAGGTCGCCATGCGCCTCGGTGTCGACCCTCGTAAGGCCGACCAGATGGTCCGCGGCACCGTGAACCTGCCGCACGGCACCGGTAAGACCGCTCGCGTCATCGTTTTCGCCGTTGGTGACAAGGCCGCCGAGGCCGAAGCCGCCGGCGCTGACGTGGTCGGCACCGACGAACTGATCGAGCGCATCCAGGGTGGCTGGCTCGACTTCGACGCCGCGATCGCGACGCCGGACCAGATGGCGAAGGTCGGGCGTATCGCCCGCATCCTCGGCCCGCGTGGCCTGATGCCGAACCCGAAGACCGGCACCGTGACCCCCGCGGTCGCGAAGGCCGTGACGGACATCAAGGGCGGAAAGATCAACTTCCGCGTTGACAAGCAGGCCAACCTGCACTTCGTGATCGGCAAGGCGTCGTTCGACACCGAGAAGCTGGTGGAGAACTACGCGGCCGCGCTGGACGAGATCCTCCGCGCCAAGCCGTCGTCGGCGAAGGGCCGCTACCTGCGCAAGGTCGTCGTCTCCACGACGATGGGCCCGGGCATCCCGGTCGACCCCGCCCGGACCCGCAACCTCCTCTCCGAGGACGCGTAGGTTTGAGTCGGACATCACTGACGAAGGGGCGGTCCCGCTACGGCGGGGCCGCCCCTTTTTCGTGTTTGCTGGAGAGCATGCCTACTTTCGCTTCGTTCGACGGGCTCCAGCTGAGTTACACCGTGTGGGAAGGCGAAGGGCGTCCGGTGCTCCTGCAGCACGGCTTCGCCGCCGACACGAACGCCAACTGGATCGCGCCCGGCGTCGTCTCCACCTTGCGGGAGGCGGGGCTGCCCGTGATCAGCCTCGACGCGCGCGGGCACGGGCGGTCGGCGAAGCCGCACGACGAGGCGAGCTACGGCGACGACGCGATGGTCCGCGACGTGTCGGCTCTGCTCGACGCGCTGGGCATCGACGAGGTGTCCATGGTCGGCTACTCGATGGGCGCGATGATCGCGCTCGGCGCGGTGGCCGCAGACCCGCGGATCCGGTGCCTCGCGATCGGCGGCGTCGGTTCGGGGATCGTCGACTTCGGCGGCGTCGACACCCGCGTCGTCACCCCGGAGGCGATCAGCGAGGCTCTGCTCGCTTCGGACCCTTCGGCGCTTCCGCCGTCCTCGGCACCTTTCCGTGCTCTGGCCGACGCTTTGCGAGCCGACCGCGTCGCTCTGGCGGCCGTCGCACGAGGAACGGCGAATCCGAAACTGGACCTGACGGCCATCGCCGTCCCGACCCTGGTCCTCGCCGGCGACACCGACCCGCTGGCCGCCGAACCCGAACGACTGGCCGCCGCCATCGCCGGCGCCCGCCTGGTCCGCGTCCCCGGCGATCACATGACCGCCGTCATGCACCCCGCCTTCGGCTCCGCCCTGACCGGCTTCCTCACTTCGCACGACCTCTGACGTGCGTTTAGCGGGCTAATCGCGATCTGGCGGGGACGCGCGTTTAGCGGGCTAATCGCGAATCAGCTGGGTGTGGTGGTCGGGGACGGGGGAGGACAGGCCTTGGGACCGGGCGTGTGCCCGGTGATCAGCCACTGACCGTCGTTGACCAGCGAGACCGTGAAGTCTCCGAGGGCAGGACCGCCCGAGATGGTGAAATCGCAGGACTTGACGATCACACTGTTTCCCGGAGGCCAGCCGGACCGCTTCGAGATCGACTCCGCGTAGTCGTCGGCCCCTCGGGCCTCGGCATGAAGCTTCTCGACGGCGTCCTTGCAGTCCGCGGCGTTCACATCGATCGCGAATTGCTGCTGAGTGCGTTCCTCGAACCTGCCGCAGACGAAATCGACCATGCTCTTCTGGCCCGCGCCGTGCTGGGCGATGCCGTCATAGACACTGCGAACGGCTTCGTAGGGGGACGCGCTGGTGAGGATCTTGTTGGTCTTGTAGGTGCCGCCGCCCTCGGAAGCGACCTGTTGTGACGTCTTGCCGTCGTCGCTCGGGAAGATCTGCCGGTAGGCGATGGTGCCCGCGATGGCGATCAGCAGGATCGCGATCATCCAGGCGACGAGCTTCCCGCCCAGCCGACGCAGCCAGCGTGGGGCGCGCGGTCGCGGAGCTTTGACGAGTTCACCGGGAGGTGGTCCCGGCGGCGCGGGTGGCTGACCGCCGTAATGCTGGGTCACGGGCTGCGCGGGCTGGGACGGCGCGAGGCCCTGGCTCTGCGCCTCGGTGAACTTCAGATAGTCCTGGAACTGCTGAAACTGCTGGAACTGGCGTAGTTGCTCCTCGTCCAGCTGAGGCGCGGGCTGACCTCCCGCCTTGGGCTCGATGTCCGTGCCGGGCTCACTGCCCGGCTTTCCGTCATCACGCTGCTCCGCCACGTCACCATGATGCCCCGCGATGCCGTCGTCGCACTCCGCCGGTCGCGTTTAGCCCGCTAAACGCGCTCCGGGGGGCCCGTGCGGAGGCCGGGAGAGGGTCACGTATTCTTGTCAAGGTTCTACCGAAGACCGCTGGTCTTCTCCGGTCATCTGGCCTGGAGAACGAAGGCCCCGCTAGGGCGGGCGACCCGCGCAGGAGGAACGAGGCTCGCCCGCGACGCATCCCGTCGCGTGCCCTGACGCCCCGCGCCTGTCTGCGCTGGGGCGTTTCGTCGTTTCAGGGCTCTCAAGGCCAGTGGATCACTAGCCAAGAGAGGAGGCGACCATGGCGAAGCCCGACAAGGAGGCGGCCGTCGCCGAGATCGCGGAGAGCTTCCGCAGCAGCTCGGCCACAGTCGTTACCCAGTACACCGGCCTCTCCGTGTCCCAGCTGTCCCAGCTGCGCCGCGCTCTCGGCACCAGTGCCAAGTACCGGGTCGCGAAGAACACCCTCGTCAAGCGTGCCGCCACGGACGCGGGCATCGAGGGCCTTGAAGACCTGTTCGTCGGCCCGACCGCCATCGCCTTCGTCGAAGGTGAAGCTGTTGACGCCGCGAAGGCGCTTCGCGACTTCGCGAAGGACAACAACGCGCTTGTGATCAAGGGCGGCTTCATGGACGGCAAGACGCTGTCCGTGGACGAGATCAACAAGATCGCCGATCTCGACAGCCGTGAGGTCCTGCTCGCCAAGGCGGCGGGCGCGTTCAAGGCGAAGCTGTCCCAGGCCGCCGCGCTGTTCCAGGCGCCGGCGTCCCAGGTCGCTCGCCTGGCTGCCGCGCTGGAGGAAAAACAGCGCAACGCCGGTACCGAAGCAGCCGAAGCACCCGCCGAGAGCTGAACACCCCCCACCCCGAACTTTTAGTTCGTTTCAGAGAGGAAAGCCACCATGGCGAAGCTGAGCACCACCGAGCTGATCGACGCCTTCAAGGAGCTCACCCTTCTTGAGCTGTCCGAGTTCGTGAAGGAATTCGAGGACACCTTCGACGTGACCGCGGCCGCCCCGGCTGCCGTCGTCGCCGCTGCCCCGGGTGCCGCCCCGGCCGCCGCCGCCGAGGAGCAGGACGAGTTCGACGTCGTCCTCGAGTCGGCCGGCGAGAAGAAGATCCAGGTCATCAAGGTCGTCCGTGAGGTCGTCTCGGGCCTGGGCCTGAAGGAGGCCAAGGAGCTGGTCGAGGCCGCTCCCAAGGCCCTCCTGGAGAAGGTCGACAAGGAGGCCGCCGAGGCCGCCAAGGAGAAGCTCGAGGCCGCGGGCGCCAAGATCACCATCAAGTGATCCCGGGCGCGTCAGCGCCTAACCGCAGCATCGCCGAAAGGGCGGGCATCCAGTACGGATGCCCGCCCTTTCGCTTTGCTCACGACCGTTGCGCCGGGCGCGTGCTTCCCGACTACAGGGAAACGCGCTTACTACGGAAGGCAAATTGTGACGACGGTCCGCACTCTTCGTGTCCGGTATTTCGCCCATGCGTCACTTTCCCCGTTCGAAGTCGAAAAGCGGATCAAAGAGGCGAAAACGCAGATCGAGGATCCCGGCTCCGACGAGCCTCAGCCGGACTACACGGACCGCCTGCTCATCGAGATCCTCGCCCAGCAGGTCGCTGCCAGGCGCCATCTGCTGGTACTGGCCCTCATCGCGGTGCTGGGTGTCGCGGCTTCGGTGATCTGCGCGATCGTCATCGCAGTCCAGGTCACGAAGGCCAATCAGTCCGGCAGCGGCTCGTCGTCCTCGTCCTACTGCGGCATCTACCGCTGCAGGCCACCGGCGTCATCGACCGCCGACGCGGCAACGGACAAGGCGATCAGTTGATCCGGCTCCAT
>NZ_JBFBBY010000070.1:0-40401 GCF_040682875.1 Amycolatopsis sp. NPDC051071
CTCGTTCGTGGTCTTCGCGCCCAGGTGGTTCCTGGCGGCGCGGGCCCTTCGACCGAGTACGTCCAGTACGAGGCCGAAGGGCCCACACCACCAGGAACCACCTGGATCACGAACCCCATCGAACAGATTTGCCAGACACGCCCTAGCGTGGCGGCCATGGCTGATCTTCCACTGGCTCTCGTCACCGGTGCCACCCGCGGCATCGGCGCCGCGGTCGCCCGCGCGCTCGCCCCCACCCACCGCCTGCTGCTCGGCGGCCGCGACGCCGCCACACTTGGCGAACTCGCCGTCACGCTGCCCGACGCGCGGCCGTGGCCGATCGACCTGACCGACGCCGAAGCACTCGAAGCGGCGACCGCCGAATTCGGCGAACTGGACGTGCTGGTGCACTCGGCCGGGGTCGCGCGCCTCGGCACGATCGAGACGACGACCGACGCCGACTGGCGGGCGAACTTCGAGGTCAACGTGCTCGCCGTCGTCACGCTGACCCGGCAACTGCTGCCCGCGCTGCGTACCGCGAAGGGCCATGTCGTCGTGATCAACTCCGGCGCCGGGCAGAGCGCGCGTCCTGGCTGGGCTCCGTACGCCGCGAGCAAGTTCGCGGTCCGCGCCTTCGCCGACGCGCTGCGGGAAGAGGAACCGACCCTGCGCGTGACGTCGATCTACCCCGGCCGCACGGATACCGAGATGCAGCAGGCGATCATCGCCGACGAGGGCCGCGCCTACGAGCCGGAACGCTTCCTGCGCCCCGAATCCGTCGCGTCGGCCGTGCTCGGCGCCGTCTCGGCCACCGGCGACGCCCACCCGACCGAAGTGACCCTTCGGCCGCGCGGCCTGGTCTAGTTTCGCCCGCTTTCGCAACACGTCCTGCTCGGCCGCGGTGCCTTGGCCCGCGCCTCCCAAGCCCGGCACATGCCTTGAAGGCCCCCTTTGAGACGTTCACCGTCTCAAAGGAGGCCTTCAGGACACACGACTTCGCCACCACGTCGCGAAAGCCACTTTCGCAGGACGGGTGGGGGGCTGGGTAGGTGACCTTAAGAGCGCAGCCGGGCCGAGGTTTCGGCGACTTCGGTCTGGATTTTGGCTCGGTCCACGCGCAGGGATTCGCCGTCGCCGACGACCTGTTCGCCCGCGACCCATACGTCGCGGACGCGGCGCGAGCCGGCGGCCCACACCAGGTTCGAGAGTAGTTGTTCGTCGGGGACGTCGATGCCGGCGGCGAAGGCGGGGTCGTCGAGGTCGACGTGCACCAGGTCTGCCCATCGGCCGGTTTCGAGTGCGCCGATGTCGGTGCGGCCCAGTGCGTCGGCGCCGCCGCGGGTGCCGAGCAGGAACGCGTCGGCGGCGGTCAGCACAGTCGAGTCGCCGGTCGCGAGTCGCGCGAACATCGCCGAGAGCTGTAGTTCTTCCCACAGGTCGATGTCGTCGTTCGACGCCGGGCCGTCCGTGCCAAGGCCGACGGCGACCCCGGCTTTGCGAAGGTCCGTCACTCGTGCGATGCCCGAAGCGAGCTTCGCGTTCGAGCCAGGGCAGTGCGCCATGCCGACGCCACGGGCGGCGAAGAGGGCGATGTCCTCGTCGGAGAGATGGATGGCGTGCGCGGCCAGTGTGCGGCCCCGCAGCATTCCGACCTTCTCCAGCAGCGCGGGTACCGAGCCGTGCTCTTCGCGTTGTTTGACGTCTTCGAGTGCTGCCTCGGCCACGTGGATCTGCACGAGCGCGCCGCGTTCGGCCGCCGATTCGGCGGTCGCGCGCAGTGCGTCGGCGTTCAGCGTGTACGCCGAGTGCGGTCCGTAGCCGACCTCGATCCGCTCGCCGGGGCCGAACCGGAGGCCGTCGGTGTCGATCCAGCGTTCGATGCCCTTGAGCATCGCGCGCCAGTCCATTCCCGGCAGTTCCATGATCGGCGGGCCCAGCACCATCCGGCCGCCGGTGGTGAGTACCGCGTCGGCGAGCTGCTCGCCTTCGAAGTACATCTCCGCGCTGGTCGTGACGCCGTGCCGCAGCATCTCGACCGAGCCCAGCAGCATGCCGGTCCGGATGTCGGCGGGTTTCAGCTTCGCCTCGGTCGGCCAGATGATCTCGTGCAGCCAGCGCAGCAGCGGCAGGTCGCCACCCATCCCACGCAGCAGCGTCATCGGGCTGTGCGCGTGCGCGTTGATCAGACCGGGCAGGAGGATGCCGCTCAACCGGGTCACGGGAGCGGACGTTTCGGGCGCCTCGGCGGCGGGCCCGACATGGGAGATACGCCCTGCCTCGTCCACGTCGACCACGGCGTTACGCAGCAACGAGCAAGCGGGGTCGGCGGGGAGAACGACAGGAGCGTGGAAACGGCGTTGCATGAAAGGAGCTTACTTTCAGTCCACCACGCCGCTGCGCCACGCCCAGGCCGCGATCTCCACCCGGTTCCGCGCACCGACCTTGCCCTGCACCGACGCCAGATGCGTCTTCACCGTCGACAGCGAAAGGAACAGCTCGGTGCCGATCTCGGTGTTCGTCAGCCCCTTCGCGGCCGCCTTGACCACGTCCAGCTCACGCGCGGTCAACGGCTCGGAAGGCGGATGGGCGTCGCGTTTCACGGTCCCGCCGTCGAAATGCTTCAACAGCCGGACGGTGATCTGCGGCGAGACCAGCGCATCACCGCGCGCGGCCGCGCGCACCGCTTCGATCAGCAGCGCGGGCCCGGCGTCCTTCAGCAGGAAGCCGCTCGCGCCGTTCCGCAGGGCGGTGTGCACGTACTCGTCCAGATCGAACGTCGTGACCACGACCACCTTCAGTGGATCGGCGACGTCCGGGCCCGCCAGCTGTTTGGTGACCTCCAGCCCGTCGATCCCTGGCATGCGGATGTCCAGCAGGCAGACGTCCGGCCGCAGCTCCCGCGCCTTCGCGACCGCCGAGACACCGTCCGCCACGTCGGCGACCACCTCGATGTCGTCATGGCTGTCCAGGATCATCCGGAAGCCGATCCGCACCATGTCCTGGTCGTCGGCGATCAGTACCCGGATCACTCTTCTCCTTCAAGTGGTAGCCACGCTTCGACGCGCCAGCCGCCACCCGGCGCGCGTCCGGCGGAGAGCCGGCCGTGCAGCAGGGCGACGCGTTCACGCATCCCGATCAGACCGTAGCCGCCCGACCCGCCGGCCGGACGGCGCTCCTGTTCGCGCCCGTCGTCGGTCACCTGGATGTGCAGTTCCGCGCCGACCACTTCGGCGATGACCAGCGTCTCCTTCGCGCCGGAAGCGTGCTTGCCGACGTTTGTCAGCGACTCCTGCACCAGCCGCAACGCCGACCGCCCGACCTCGTGCGGCACGTTCGACGGCAGTTCGAGCTTCATCGACGTCTTCACGCCGTGGTTCGACCGGTCGATCAGCGTCCGCAGGTCGGCGGCGAGATCGGTGGTGGCCTGCTCGCTGAACTCGCTGCTCCCGGCCGGGGCGTCCCCGCGCATGCTCCGCACGAGCCGCCGCATCGCCGCCAGCGCCTCCACCCCGGCGTCCTCGATCCGGCCCATCGCCTCGACCGCGACCTGCGGGTTCTTCTCACCCATCAGTTTCGCCGCCTGCGCCTGCACGACGATCCCGGTCACATGGTGTGCGACGACGTCGTGCAGTTCCCGCGCGAGCGCCATCCGTTCGGACGTCTGCGCGTCGCTGATCGCAGACTGGATTACCTGGGTCCGTTCGGAATCACGCGAACGAAGTGCCAGGCCGACGGCCACCGAGATACCGAGCAGAAGGAGCGCGGCGAAGGAGAGCGTCGCGATCATGTCCGGGTCGGTCATCAGTTTCGGGCCCGGCCGTTCGGCGTTGACCACCGAGGCGATCGCCACCACCCCGGCCAGCCCGGCGATCCGCGGCACCGACCGGCTGAGCCCGGCCGAACGGACCAGCGTGACGACCGCGCCCATCCCCGCGACCACTTGGGTGCCGGGTACCCCGCCCGGCATCGCGTACTCGTATTTGAGCCGGAGGAACGGCGTCACCATCGCCGAAAGCAGTATGACGGCGGCGAGTCCGATCATCGCGTCACCCGGGCGGCGGGGAGCGGTGACCGCGATCGCCGCGGCGACAATCGAGCAGACCAGCACGGGAAAGCCACGTGCCGCGCTCGCGTAGGTGGAGGCGAACTCCAGGATCAGCGTCAACGCGAGCAGGCCGATGAGCGGCCACTGGCCCATCACCAGCTTGTTGATTTTCTGCAGCCGCTCGTAACGGTGTGGATTCGCATCGCTGTCACGGCCGGGGATCGCGAAGGCCAGTGTGCCGACGAGCAGGACTCCGCCGAACAGCATCGCCTGCGCCATGGTGCCGTTCGACGTGGAGCCGTAGTAGTACCGGCCGGATACGGCGGCCAGCGTGGCGACCACCAGCCCGGTGCACAAGGCGAACGCGACGCCTGCCCTGGTCCGCCGCGCCGCGTAGAACAGGATCTCCACGCCTGCCACCACCTCGGTGATGGACAGGTGGGCGAGCACGCTCGAGTAGGCCGGGACGTCGAAGTACCGGATGACCAGCGTGTAAGACACCAGCACGGTCGAGGCGGCGACGGCGGCGACAGCGGCGCGTTTCTGCGCCCAGAGCGCGCAGAACACCATCGCGAAGATGCCGGGGAACAGCAGGAGGTCGATGCCTTTCCGGCCGGCCTGGTCGAACGCGGCGTCAGTGATGAACAACAGGTCGAAGACGAGCGCGGCCAGCAACACGACCGCGGGCATGCCGAGTCGCCGCACGAGGGTGCTCACGCGTGTGTAGAAGGTGTTCTGTGGTGGACCTGCTGTCACACCGTGACGGTAGAGGATCCGCCGCCGTCCGCACCTTGGCCGACCGGCCCGACCCTCCTCGGCCGATCGGCCGATGCGCCCGGCGGCAGCACTGGCCGTCTGCCCGAAGTGGACACGGGTGGTTCACCGCGAAGCTCTTCCCCGAAGCGCAACACGAGCGACAAGGGAGACTCACGGTGGTAGATCCACAGTGGACAGGGCAGCCGGTGCTTTCGGGCCGCGGGCTGGTGAAGCGGTACGGCACGCAGTACGCGCTGGCCGGGATCGACATCGACATCCAGGCGGGTGACGCGGTCGCCATCGTCGGGCCGTCCGGTTCAGGCAAGACCTCCCTGCTGCACGTGCTCGCGGGGATCCTTCGCGCCGACTCGGGGCAGATCTTCCTTGCCGGTCAGCGGGTCGACCAGCTCAACGAGCGTAAGCGCAGCGAACTGCGGCGTACCGAGTTCGGCTTCGTGTTCCAGTCGGGGATGCTCGTCGCCGAACTGAGCGCCGAGGAGAACGTCGCACTGCCGTCGCTGCTGAGTGGCAAAGGGCGTAAGGAATCCATCGAAGCAGGCCGCGAATGGCTGACGAAGCTCGGCCTCGAAGGCAAGGAGAAGCGCCGCCCCGGTGAGCTTTCCGGCGGCGAGGCGCAGCGTGTCGCGATCGCACGGGCGCTGACGCACCAGCCGAAGGTGATCTTCGCCGACGAGCCGACCGGTGCGCTCGACACCCGCACCGGCCGCGCCACGATGGACGCGCTGCTCGTGGCGGCGGCGGACAGCGGCGCCGCGGTGATCGTGGTGACGCACGACCGTGAACTCGCCGAAGCCATGCCGCGGACGGTCTCCATCCGTGACGGCCTGATCGCGACGAGGCTGGCTGCCTGATGAACAGCTTCCAGCTGGCCATGCGGGTGCTCCGGGTCGACCGCCGGACCCGCACGTCGGCCATCCTCACCGCGGTCGGGGTCGCCGTCGCGACCAGTCTGGTGCTCCTGCTGGCCTCCCTTCCGGGTGCCACGCAGGCCCGCTCGCAGCGGGCGATCTGGCAGGACATCTACAGCTACAACTCCCCGCCCGGCGAAACGGCCCAGCGTTCGGCGCCGCTGCTGATGGCGGCGAACAAGGACTTCACCGGTGACCGCGAGATCATCCGCGTCGACGTCGCACAGAGCGGCACCTCGCCGATGCTCAGCCTGCCGCCGGGGATCCCGAAACTGCCCGCTCCCGGTGAGGCGATCGTTTCGCCCGCACTCGGGAAGCTGATCCAGTCGACGCCGCAGGCCCAGCTCGGGGACCGGTTCGGCAAACTCGTCGACTCGCTCGGACCCGAATCCCTGAGGTATCCCGAGCAGCTGGTCGCCGTCGTCGGCCACACGCCGGAATCGATGCCGAAGTCGGCGCTGGCCGCGGACGCCTTCCCCAACAACCAGGCGAAGCCGGATCCGCTGCTCCAGCTGCTCGCCTGGGTCGGTGTCATCGTGCTGCTCGTGCCGAGCCTGGTGCTCGTCGCGTCTTCGGCCCGGCTCACCGCCGCACGGCGTGAGCTGCGGATGGCCGCGCTCCGGCTCGCCGGGGCGACTCCCGGCCAGGTGACGAAGATCGTCGCCGCCGAGACGGCGTTGTCCGCGGTCGTCGGCGCGTTGCTCGGCATCCTGGTCGCACCGGCGTTGCAAGGGCTCTCGACGTTCGTCCCGTGGGGTGGTGGCACCTGGCAGGCCTCGGACTTCAGTCTTTCGCTGGGCTCGACCATCGCGGTCGCGGTGGCGATCCCGCTCTTGGTGGTCTTCGCCGGGGTGCTCGGCATCCGCCGGGTGCTGAAGACGCCGCTGTTCGCGGCCTCGGCGCACGCCCGCAAGCCGCTGCATTGGTGGCGTCTGCTCGCGGTCCCCGTGGCCGGTGCCTTCTTCCTGTTCGCGGTCAGCCAGGACAACGCCAGCCTGGGGATGGTGATGTTCGGTCTGTTCCTGCTGGTCGGGTCGGCCGCGATCATCGGACCGTGGGTCACGTCGGCGGTGGGTGGCACGTTCGTCCGTGTCTGGCGCAAACCGGCGTCGCTGCTGGCCGGGCGGAGGCTCCGTGACGACCCGAAGAGCGCCTACCGCGCCACAGCGGGTGTCGTGCTCGCGGTGTTCACCGGCTCGATGGCGCTGACGCTGCTGCCCTCGTTCGAGTCGATGGCCGGTGGCGGACGGACCTTCAAGGACGAGGTCCTCTACGCCAACGCCGACGCGACCCACGTGCGGCAGATGGTCGACCAGACCAACGCCTCGCTCGCGAAGCAGGGTGTGGCTGAAAAGGCCGTCGCCGTCGGCCAGGTCTACCTGGCCAGCGGCGAAATGCAGGCCGATGGCAACAACCAGTCGCTGAACCGGGCCTTCGTGATGACCTGCGAAGACGCCACGAAGCTGCTTCGCGTGAACATCGGCGGCTCCTGCCGGCCGGGTCCCGCGCTCTACGGCACGTACTCGATCGACCCGGCGAAGTACCGCGTGACGTCGGACTGGGATCAGGCCGGTGAGCAGCTCGGGAACGTCCCGGTGCGTACGTTCGCCGAGCCCGGAAAGGACACCTCCAGCACGCTCGTCATCGATCCGGCCCTGCTGCCCGCGGGCGTCAAACCGAAGAACCTGGACGTGGTCGTGCCGACCACACCGGCGAACGGCGAGGTCGTGCGGACGGCGCTGGTCGGGGCGGCTCCCGGCGAGGAGGTCGGCAGCCGCTCCCTGCACATGATCAGCCAGCAGCAGGAACTGGCCGACCTGCGCCGCGTCACCGTGATCGGCCTGATCGCCGCCGGTGTGCTCGCCGGCTGCAGTGCGGCCGTGGCGACCGCGGGTTCGGTGATGGACCGCCGTCGCACCTTCGGGGCACTCATCGCGGCCGGGACACCGGTCCGGGTGCTGGCGAGGGCGCTGCGGATGGAGGCGGCCCTGCCCGCGATGGTGGCCACCCTCGGCGCGGGAGTGGTCGGGATCGGCGTGGCGATGGGGCTCTACAGCATGGTCGAGAAGGATCCGGTCGTGCTCAGCCCGTGGCTGCTGGCGCCCGTGGTGCTGGGAATCGGGGTGGCGTTGCTCGGGGCATCCGTCTCGACCCCGGCACTCAAGCGGATCCAGTCGGAGCCACTGGCCGACGAGTAAAAGGTTCGCCCGAATGGCGTCATGACGCCTGGGCGGGCAGGTCTCGTGGGTGGAGTCGGAGGTACCACTCACGAGCCGGGTGCCCGGTCGTCCCTCTGTCGGGGGAGGGATGAACGGGCGCCGGGGATGCGCAGGGGGCGTCCCAAGGTTCGGGGTGTAAAGAAAGGGCCGGTCAGGACGGGGGACGTCCTGACCGGCCCTTTCAGGCGTGTTACGCCCTCAAGCACGCGAGTTACGCCCTCAAGCACGCGAGTTACGCCCTCAAGCACGCGAGTTACGCGCTCAAGCACGCGAGTTCAGGCGTGCTGGACCCGCTCGAAGATCAGGTCGTGCGACACGCGGCCTTCGACGTCGGCGCGGTTCTCGAACTTGGTGACCGGGCGCCACTCCGGCCGCGGTGCCCAGCCGCCGGGCTCGCCGTCGTGACGATTGCGCAGGAGCGGCTCGGCCGAGCAGACCTCCATCATCTGCTCCGCGTAGTTCTCCCAGTCGGTCGCCAGGTGGAAGGTCCCGCCCGGCGCGAGCCGCGAGGCCACCAGCGCGACGAACGCGGGCTGCACGATCCGCCGTTTGTGGTGCCGCTTCTTCGGCCACGGGTCCGGGAAGAACAGCCGGATCCCGGACAGGGTGCCCGGCGAGACGTGCTCGGTCAGCAGCACGACGGCGTCACCGTGCAGCAGCCGCAGGTTCTCCACGCCGAGCTTCTCCGCGCGCAGCATCAGCTGGCCGAGCCCCGGTTCGTAGACCTCGACCGCGACGTAGTTGAGTTCCGGCGCGGCGGCCGCGAGCTGGGAAGTGGTCTCACCCATCCCCGAGCCGATTTCGACGAGCACCGGGGCCGGCCTGCCGAACCAGTCGTCGAAGTCCACCGGGCCGTCCGGCAGTTCGCCGACCGTGCGGCCGAGTGACGGCCAGAGTTCTTCCCACGCTCGCTGCTGCCCGACGGTCATCCGGCCGCCGCGTTTGACATAACTGACCACGCTGCGCATCCGTGGCTGGTCCTCGTTCTCCACCCGCCCATTAAACGGTGGGTGTCGGCGGAGCTGAGACGTCCCCCGCCAAAGTGTCAGCGGACCGCTTCGAACTCCCCCAGCCGGGACCGCAGACCGGCGAATCCGGCGACCGCGATCGGCGTCGGCGTCGTGCTGGAATGCGCGGGCAGAAGGTCGATCCAGCCGTCGTGGCGGCTGGTGTTCAGCACCGTGGTCGGGATCGAATGCCCGGATGCTCCGCGTTCGGATGGGATGAACTCCCAGTAGCCGGATTCGCCGTCCGCGGCCCACGGGACGAATTCCCATCCGGGACGCCTGCCGAGCAGGCCGGCGATGCGGTCTTCGATGCGGAAACCGAGTTCCCGCGATTCGAGCCTGCCGTCCACGACGGCGCGAAGCCACCATGGCGCGGGGATTTCGCCGTGCATTCCACTGGACGCGCGATACAGCGCGACAACGAGATCTTCGGGTGCGCGGTGCACCCAGGCGCGGCGGATATCGGATGGCCGGGTCGCGGACGCCACCGTGCGGGGCAGTTCGATCGCCTGTGACCATTCGAGGTCGAGCATGGGCTCGAGCCGGGGCTGGGTACTTTCCGTGCGGGCTTTCGGGATCATGCGTTCTACTCCCTGACCGGAATCCACCGTCAAGGATCACCTCCGGGGCCGAGAGCCGAAAATGCGGCTCATACCGAGCATCGCCCGGTCAGGAACAGTATGTCCGCTTCCTGTGAGAGAAGCCACAGGCTCTTAACGTGGACTTGACTCCTTTGGTGGCGGTAAAAGCTCACGCGTCCCTTCGGTGGGTGATCATCAGACCGGCCGCATAGACAATCACGCAGATACCAGCGAAATAAGCCAAATAGCCCCACGGCCCCAACGGCGGTGCGAGTTTCAGCATCGAAACCGTCAGATCCGGTCCGGAAAACTGATTCGCCGCGAAAAACGGCATCCACTGGTAGATGTCGTCGCCCACGCGCGGAATCAGCATGACGAGCGCCTCGATCAACTGCGTCCAGACCAACGCGAACCCGAGCGCGAACGCGGGACTGCGGAACAGCAGGCCGAGCCCGACGCCCAGCAGCCCGGTCAGCAGGAAGGTGATGCACTGGCCTGCCACCGCACGCCAGTCCGCACCCGAGCTCAACCCCAGGTCGGCGGCCGGTTTGATGAGATAAGCGATCGCCCACGAGCCGAAGCCCACCAGCAGCCCGATCAGCCCGGAGAACACCCCGACGACGGCGCCCTTCGCCAGCAAGGCGGGCACACGCGACGGCACCGCCTGGAAGGTGAGCTTCATCGTGCCCCAGTTGAACTCGGTCGCCGCCGACAGAATGGCGAGGATCAGCACCACGGTGCGGCCGAGCGCGCTGGCGATCTGCGTCGAGGTGACGTCCGGTTGCCCTTCCAACGGAACGAAACCGAAGAACAACGCGGTGTAGGCGACCGCGACCACGACCGCGATCCCGGCGCACCACCACGGCGCCCGCGTGCTCAGCAGCTTGATCCGCTCCGCGCGGATCATATTCGCCGCGGTCATCGGGCGACCTCCGGGACCTGGCCGGTGCCGTATTCGACGGCTTCGGCGGTGAGTTGCATGTAGGCGTTTTCGAGTGACCCGGTGAGCGGGCTCAGCTCGTGCAGGGTCGCGCCCGCGGTGAAGGCGAGCTCGCCGATGTCGTCGCTGTCCACTCCGGACACGATGAGCGCGCCGTCCTCCTCCCGGAACTCGGCGCCCTTCTCGGTCAGCGCCGTCCGGAGCTCGGGCAGATGCGGGCTGCGCACCCGCACGCCGAGGCTCTTCGCGCGGCCGACGAAGTCTTCCATCGTGCCTTGGTAAATCAGTTTCCCTCGGCCGATCACCACGAGGTCCTGCGCGGTCTGCGCCATCTCCGGCAGCAGGTGGCTGGACACGAACACGGTGCGGCCCTCGGCGGCGAGCGCGTGCATCAGCTGCCGGATCCACACGATGCCCTCGGGGTCGAGCCCGTTGACCGGCTCGTCGAACAGCAGCACCTTCGGGTCGCCGAGCAACGCCGTCGCGATCCCGAGCCGCTGCGACATGCCCAGCGAGAACTGCCCGGCCCGTTTGCCCGCGACCGAATCCAGACCGACCAGCCGGAGCACCTCGTCGACGCGTTTGTCGGAAAGGCCGTTGGTCGCGGCGACCCACCGCAGATGCTCGCGTGCCGGGCGGCCGGGATGCCGCCAGGTGGCGTCGAGCATCGCGCCGACCGTCCGAAGTGGATCACGCAACGCGCGGTAAGGCTTGCCGTCGATGTGCACGGAACCCGACGTGGGGTTGTCGAGGCCGAGCACCATCCGCATCGTGGTGGACTTCCCTGCCCCGTTGGGCCCCAGGAATCCGGTGACGCGGCCCGTTTCGGCCGTGAAGGAAAGGTCGTCGACGGCGACCTTGTCGCCGTAGCGTTTCGTCAGTCCGGTGGCCTCGATCATCGGCCCTCCCTCCAGCGGATTACGACATTACCCAACGTGATGCCCTGCGGCCCAACGGGAAAGGACCGGGCTGCCCCCGACAGACGGCCCGGTCCTTGTTCCCCTTTTTCTCCCCGTCCGGACGACTCGCTCCCCCGAGCGGGACGTCCGGCTTCTCCCCTGTGGAAGTCTTTACGCGTCGCGCTTGTTCGCGACGACCAGCGAGATGGTCAGCATCACCAGTGCGAAACCGGCGAAGTAGGCCAGCGCCCATCCCGGGCTGAGTACCGCGTCCGACGGCGGCGGGCCGTCCAGCTGCCCGCTGCGCGAGCCGGTGATGAACTTGTCGGCGACGTTGAACGGCATCCACTTGTGGATGTCCTGACCGATCTTCGGGATGAGCGGGATCAGCCCCTCCAGCGCCAGGTTGTAGATCAGCAGCAGCGAGATCGCGCCGGCGCTGTGCCGGATCAGGATGCCGATGGCGACCGCGACCACCGAGGCGAGGGCGAACACGACGCCGACACCGGCGATGTTGATCCACTCCGCGGTGGTGTTCAGCGAGAGGTCTTCCGGCCGCATGACCGAGGAGAGGCCCCAGGCGCCGAACGCGGCGACCTCACCGATCACGAGTGACAGGATGGCGACGACGCCGGTCTTCGCCAGCAGCGCGGCGGTGCGGTTCGGCACGGCCTGGAAGGTGGTGCGGATGGTGCTGAAACGGTATTCGGTGGTGACCGACAGCGCGGCCAGCACCATGATCACGGCCATCCCGAACTTGTAGCCGAACTGGGTCAGGCTGACGTCGGTGAGTTCACCCGTCGGTGCGGCTCCGGCGATGATGGCGGCGAAACCGATCACGACAGCGAGGGTGATCAGCGCACACCACCACGGTGAGCGTGTGGTGAACAGCTTGATGCGTTCCACGGCGAGCAGAGTCATGGCTTTTCTTTCCTCAGCAGTGTTTTCAAGAGAGTGAACGGCTACTGGACGGCGGCGACCACTTCGGCGGCTTCGGCTTCGAGACCGGTGTGGTACTCGACCGAGTCGCCGGTGATCTGCATGAAGGCCTGCTCCAGGGAGCCGGTCTGCGGGCTGAGCTCGTGCAGCACGATCTGGTTGGCCGCGGCGATCTCGCCGATCTTGTCACTGTCCAAACCGGACACAACGAGGGCGTTCCCGTCGTCGGTGACCTGCGCGTTTCCCCGGGCCAGCACGACGCGCAGCGCGGGTAGTTGCGGCGATCGGACCTTGACCGTGTTCTCGGCGGCCCGCGACACGAAGTCTTCGGTGGAGGACTGGGAGATCAGCTCCCCCTTGCCGATCACGAGCAGCTGGCTCGCGGTGAGCGCCATCTCCGAAAGCAGGTGGGAAGAAACGAATACCGTGCGGCCCTCGTCCGCGAGGCGGTGCATGAACTTCCGGATCCAGAGGATGCCCTCGGGGTCGAGGCCGTTGACCGGCTCGTCGAAGAGGAGGACCTCCGGGTCGCCCAGCAGTGCCGCCGCGATCCCCAGCCGCTGCGACATGCCGAGGGAGAAGCCGCCGGCGCGTTTCCCGGCGACGCTGGTGAGCCCGACGATTTCGAGTACCTCGTCGACCCGGCCCGCCGGGATCTTGTTGGACTTCGCCATCCACTGCAGATGCGCGCGCGCCGACCGGTTGGGGTGTACCCATTTGGCGTCCAGCAGTGCGCCGACCGTCCGCAGCGGATCCTTCAGCTCGCGGTAGAGCTTGCCCCCGATGCGCACCTGACCCGAGGTCGGGTTGTCCAGGCCGAGGATCATCCGCATGGTCGTCGACTTGCCTGCCCCGTTGGGCCCGAGGAAACCGGTGACCTCTCCTCCCGCGACGGAGAAGGAAAGGTTGTTCACCGCCAGTGTCTTGCCGTACCGCTTGGTGAGGCCCACTGCCTCGATCATGTCTGCTCCCCTCGGCGACTGCGAGAGCAATCGTCGTCCATTCGGGTGGCCGAGCGCGTCATCCTGAGGTGCCAACCTGGTACCCGACCTGAGACGTAGCCTGCCGTCTTCCGGCGGCGTACGCGATCGGTGATACCCCTGAGACCGACCCTGAATCGCCGGGGTTAATGAACCGTGGTTCAATAACCAGATGGCGAGGCCTCGCACCATCACCGACGAACGACTGCTGAAGGCGGCGGAAACCGTCATCGGCATGGTCGGCCCTGGTTTCACGCTCGCCCAGGTGGCGGCGGAGGCCGGGGTCGCGGTCGGCACGGTCGCCCAGCGGTTCGGCTCCAAAAACGGCCTGTTGCAGGCGTTGAGCAAGCTGAACACGCAGTACGTCGTAGGGAGGATGCGTGCCTGCGGCGAGCTTCCCGATCCCGTCGAGGGACTGCGGGCGGCGGTCGTCGTGATCTACGAGGGCATGGGTTCGGCGGAGACCGCGGCGAATCACCTCGGGCAGCTGGGGGTGGACATCGGGGATCCGGAACTCCGTGCGCTGCTCGGTGCGCATTTCACCGCCGTGGAGACGGAATTGCGGCGGTTGACGCGCGTCGCGGCGCGTGACCTGCCGGGTGCGCCGGGTGTCGTCCGCGCGGCGCGAGTGCTGCTAGGGGTGGCGAACGGGGCTTCGCTGGATTGGTCGATCCGGCCGAAGGGCCGATACGTCGACCGGGTGGGACAAGACGTGGACGCGGTGCTGAGCGCATGGAAAGGAAGTGTCCGAAGTGGATCATGAGGGACAGAAGGCAACGGATTCCGCGAAAGCCAAAGTGGCGGTGGTCGCCGGAGCGACGCGTGGCTGCGGCCGGGCGATCGCGGTGGAACTGGGCAGGCTCGGCTGGACGGTGTTCGTCACCGGCCGTACGACGCGGGACCACCAGTCGCCGATGAAGCGTTCGGAGACGATCGAGGACACCGCGGAGCTCGTCGACGCGGCGGGCGGCTGGGGGATCCCCGTCCGTACCGATTTCACCAAAGTGTCCGATGTGGACGCACTGCGGGCGCGGATCGAGTCCGAAGTGGACGGACGGATCGACGTGCTGGTCGACGACGTCTGGGGTGGCGACCCGTTCGCGGACTTCGAACGCGCGTACTGGGATTCGAGCCTCGACGACGCGCTCACGCTGGTGCACAACGCGATCGACACGCACCTGATCGCACTGCACCGGCTTCTCCCGCTGGTCGTACGGCGAAAGGGTGGTCTTGTCATCGAGGTCACCGACGGCGACCACGACGAGTACGTCGGCGCCGGGATCCCGTACTTCCTGGCGAAGAGCGGCATCCGCGCGATCGGCAGGGCGCTCGGCGCCGAACTGAAGAAGTACGACTGCGTCGGCATGACCGTGACGCCGGGTTTCCTGCGGTCGGAGTCGATGCTGGAACTGTTCAAGGTCACCGAGGAGACCTGGCGGGACGCGGTGGGCGGGACAGCGCCGGTCGACTTCGCCATCTCGGAGACCCCGACGCTGCTCGGGCGGGGCGTGGCGAAGCTGGCGACCGACCCCGAGGTCTCGCGGTTCGCGGGCAAAACGCTGGCATCGTGGACGCTGATGAACGAGTACGGCCTGACCGACATCGACGGCTCGCGCCCCGACTTCGGCAAGTGGATGGCCGAAGTCAGGGACGCGGGCAAGGATCCGGAGGTGGCCGCAGTGGATCCGTCGCCGTTCCGCTGAGTAATTGAAAGCTGGGTTTTTGAAGGCTGGGTTGTTGAAAGAGGGCTACTTCTTGCCCGCCAGTACGTCCAGGTAGTGCTGGTTGAACATGACGCCGAGGACGTTGCCGAACGGGTCGACCACCGCCGCGGTCACGAAACCGGGGCCGCGTGTGGTGATCGGCTCGTACTCCTTCGCGCCCTTTTCGAGCAGCTTCGCGAAGGTGTCCTCGACGTTGTCGACGGCCCAGTTCGCGATCGCACCGCCGGGGCCGGGCTGGGCCTGCGACGGCCGGTAATCGCCGTGGACCAGCCCGAACTCGTGCTGGTAGTCGCCGATCCGGAACTCGACGTAGACGGGCTTCTCGTCGGGACCGTCGCGGACGAAGTACGGCTCGATGCCGAAGAGGTCCGAGTACCACTTGATCGCGGCGGTCATGTCGTCGGCGTAGAACGTGGTGGTGGTGAGTCCTCGCAGCATTTTCGTCTCCTCCGGTGGGTGGCTCTGAAACAAGCATCCACCCCAAAGTGCTCACCGAATGAGCACTTTCCCGAGGGGTTTTCAGGAGACTCCTGGCCGGGCCAGTCCGGTCTCGTAGGCGAGTACGACGGCCTGCACCCTGTCGCGCAGGTCCAGTTTGGACAGGATCCGGCCGACGTGGGTCTTCACCGTCGCCTCGGACAGGAACAGCGTCTCGGCGATCTCCAGATTCGAGAGGCCCTTCGCGATCAGCACGAGCACCTCCCGCTCCCGTTCGGTGAGGACGTCGAGTTCGGCCGCGTCCCGCATCGGCTTCCCGCCGCGGCCGACGAACCGGTCGAGCAGCCGCCGGGTCACCGACGGCGAGACCACGGCGTCGCCGGAAGCGACCGCCCGCAGCGCCGACACCAGGTGATCCGGCTGCGTGTCCTTCAACAGGAACCCGCTCGCGCCACCCTGCAACGCCGAATAGACGTACTCGTCCAGGTCGAACGTCGTCATGACGAGCACCCGCGCCGTCCCGGCCTCGACAATCCGCTTCGTCGCCTCGACCCCGTCCAGCACCGGCATCCGGACGTCCATCAGTACGACGTCCGGCCGCAGTTCCTCGGCGAGACGGATGGCCTGCGCACCGTCACCCGCCTCACCGACGACATCGATGTCGGCCTGCGCGCCCAGTACCATCCGGAACCCGACGCGCATCAATTCCTGGTCGTCGACGACCACTACCCGGATCACGTCGCCAACCTAACCGGAAGCCTCGCGTGCACTTGCCATCCTCCACCGGGCGCGGGGCCGACCTCCAGCGTGCCGCCGAAGACGTTGGCCCGTTCCCTCATTCCGATCAATCCGTTGCCACCGGGGACCGAGAGTCTCCTCGGCCCGGCCGGTGCGGCGTGTGGGGCCGTTTTGGTGGCGGCCGGTACCAGCTGCCGGGCGTGCCCGGCGCCGTCGTCGGAAACCACGACGTCGATCACGTCGGCCTCCCGGCGCACCAGTACCTCCGCCTGCGCACCCTGCCCGGCGTGCTTCAGCGTGTTCGTCAGCGACTCCTGCACGATCCGGTACACGCCGAGCGAGACACCGGCGGGCAGCCCGGCCAGTGCCTCCGAGCCGATCGCCAGCGTCACCGGCACGCCCGCCTGGCGGATCCGGTCCGCGAGGTCGGTCAGCGCGCTGGCGTCCGGCTGCGGCACGCGCGGTTCGTCGTCGCCGTCGCTGCGGAGAACGTCCAGCAACCGCCGCAGTTCGGCGAGCGCACCGCGGCCGGTCTCCGAAATCGTCTGCAAGGCCCGTTTCGCCATCTCGGGATTCCCGTCGACCGCGTAGGACGCGCCGTCGGCCTGCACGACCATGACACTCACCGCGTGCGCGACGACGTCGTGCAGCTCACGGGCGATCCGTCCGCGTTCCTCGCCGACGGCGATCTTGGTCGCCTGGTCCCGTTCCGTCTCAAGTAGATGCAACCTGGCTTCCACCTCCTCGTGGTAGGCGCGCCTCGCGCCGGCGAACTCGCCGAGCGTCCAGCACAGCGCGGCGGAGAAAATGCTGATGATCGCCAGCACCCAGATGTCCTCCGGCGGATCGACCCACATCTGGACCGCCGAGGTCATGACGGCCGCCAGCAGGTACAGCAGCCCTTGTTTGCGGCCGACGTAGACGAGCACCGAGTAAATACTGATCATGATCGCCAGCCCGCTGGCCGCGCCCAGTCCGAGCGCGCCGTGCGGGATGCCGATGGCCAGCAGCAGGTACGCCGACCACAGTGTCGCCTTCCGCCGGAAGATCAGCGGCACGACCATGGCGATGTCCAGTGGCACGACCACGTACCAGGGCGGCATCGGGACTTCCGGCGTCTCGACCGCCGCCACGTAGAACAGCAGGTCGGTCATCAGCAGGACGACGGCGATGAAACTGTCCCCGGCCATGGGGTGAGCACGCATCCAGAGGCTTAACCGTCGCACCTGGTAACACTATGTCGGCCCGGGGTGGTCGCGCGTCGGTCGCCGGTACCACCTTCGGTGAGACCCGAGGATGAGTGGCATGGCACGATTCGACCCGGCAAGCTTGACGACTGGGAGGGAGCAGGCGCCGTGACGTCAGCGACGGAACAGGGGCGGCTCGCCGGCCCGCTGTCGATGTCGGTGGCGAACCTGTGTCATCGCCTGCAGCCGCAAGTGTCCGCGCGGACCGCCGCCGGCTTCGCCGAAGTGCTGCGCAGGCTGGGCGGACCACTGCAGGTCGCCGTCGCCGGCCGGATCAAATCCGGGAAGTCCACCCTGGTCAACGCCCTGATCGGGCGCCGGGTCGCGCCGACCGACGTCGGCGAGTGCACCCGGCTGGTGACCAGATTCCAGTACGGCACCGTCGACCGCGTCGAAATCGTCTTCAACGACGGCCGCAAGCAGGTGCTGCCGTTCGCCGCCGACGGGATGATCCCGGCCGAGCTGGGTATCGACATCGAGCAGGTCTCGCATATCGAGGCATACCTCACCAACGCGGTCCTGCAGGGCATGACCGTGATCGACACCCCCGGGCTCGGCTCGCTCGACGCCGCGTCGGTGTCGCGGACCGAGCAGCTCCTGGGCGCGGCGAAGCACCGTAAGCCCGACGACGGCGGAGAGGCCGACTCCGAGGGCTCCGACGAGCTCGACGACACTTCGCGCAACGCCGTCGCGGGCGCCGAGGCTGTCCTTTACGTCGTCACGCAGGGCGTACGAGCCGACGACCAGCAGGCGCTGGCCGCGTTCACCGCGGCGACCGCGAGCCGCGAGGCCGGTCCGGTCAACGCGATCGCGGTACTCAACAAGGCGGACACCATCGCGCCCGAGTCGGTCGAAGGCTCGGGCGGCGACGTGTGGAAGGCCGCGACGCTCCTTTCGGAGAAGCAGGCCGCGACGCTGAAGCCGCGGGTCGCGGACGTGCTGCCGGTGATCGGCCTGATCGCGGAGTCGGCCGAGTCCGGCGGGTTCACCTCCGGCGACGCGGAGGCGCTGCGCAAGCTGTCCGAAATGGACGACGACATCCTCGAAACGATGCTGATCTCGGCGGACATCTTCACCAGCTGGGATTGCGACGTCGCGGCCGGGACCAGGCTGCGGCTGCTGGAGAAACTGGACCTCTTCGGCGTCCGGTACGCCGTCGAGGCGATCCGCGCGGACCCGGAGATCACCGCGGGCTCGATGCGGCGCAAGCTGCTCGACGCCTCTGGCCTCGAAGCCGTCCGCCAGCGGCTGAGCATCGTCTTCGCCGCCCGCGCCGACGGCATCAAGGCGGCCGCCGCGCTGGCGTCGGTCACCGCGCTGGCCCACGCCTCCGGCGACCCGGCCGAACGGCAGCGCGTCCACGACGCGATCGAGGTCCTGCTCGCCAAACCCGAAGCACACCAGCTCCGGCTGCTCGAAGCACTCACACTGGTCGCATCCGGCGCCGTCGACATGCCGGAAGACCTGTCCGAGGAGGTCCTACGAGTCGGCAGCAACGCCGATATCGGCGCCCAGCTCGGCAAACCGGGCGCCTCCCGCCCCGACCTCGCCGCGCACGCGCTGGAACGCGCGGGCTGGTGGCGCTCCTTCGCGTCCTTCGGCGCGACGCCCGCCCAGAGCCGCGTCGCGCACGTCGTACACCGGGCGTACTTCCTGATCTGGCAGCAGATCCGAGACCCCCAGTCCTGACCCTCCCCCGCGCGCCCCGACGCCCCCCGCGCACCGCACCGCGCACCGCCCCGCACCGCAAGCAGAGGACGAAACGCGGTGGCGGGTGCATGGTTGGGTTGTCGTGAGTGATTTGGGTCGTTAGGGCCAAGAGTGTCTTGGGTATCTACTGGATTTGGCTGCGGGGTTGATCGTGGGTCAGGTGAAGGTCTCCTTGCCTAGGTACGTGAAGGCCCCCTTCGTGTACCTAGGCGCAAGGAAGGGGGCCTTCCTGTACTGGGGGAAGGCGTGAAGGTCGAGTTTCTTCGGCTGAGCCGAGGGAAGGGGTCCTTCACGCGCCACCGTGGTGACTGGTGGTGCTGCTGGGGCTCGTGATTGCCGTCCGTGCCGGGCGAGGGGAACGTTGAGGGACGCTGGGTCCCTCAAGGAGTCCTTCAAGGACCGGCCGCTACTCGGCTCACCCGCCGTAGGTACCTGAAACACCCTTCGTTAGAACGACCCAAATCACTCACGACAACCCGCCCCACCGCGCGCCCGCCGCCGTGGTCCCGCTCGTGCCCCGGATTGATAAACCGAGCGCTCGGTCTAATAATGGAGGGCATGGAAACGATCGTCGACGAGCCCCAGTGGCTGCGCACGGCTTCTTGGGTGGGCTGCCCGCTGGTGGGCGCCGCGATCGGCTGGTTTCTCCAGTCGATCTCCGGCTGGGTGGTCTCCCTGAGCTGGGTCCCGTTCAAAGGCCCGTTCGAGCTGGTCTCGAACATCCCCCAGCCCTGGGGCGCGGTCGGCGGGATCGGCGCCGGGCTCGTCCTCGGTCTGCTGTTCGCCGCGGTCTGGGCGCATGAGCGGCTGATCGTCAAGGTCACGCCCGTCCGGATCACGCTCACCGCCAAGGGCCGCACCCGCGCCTACGAGGCCAAGCTGCAGGCCGTCTTCCTCGACGGCAAGGAACTCGTCCTGCTCGCCGCGGACGGCCGGGAACTGGCAAGGGAGAAGGGTGACGTCGATCGTCAAGCCGTCGCCAAGGCCTTCCGTGACCACGGCTACCCCTGGCACGACGAACCGCCGGCGGTGAAATGAGGACAGTCGACCCCGCCAAACACGAGGCGAAACGCCGCGCGATCCTCGACGCCGCCACGATGTGCTTCGCGGAGAAGGGGTTCGAGAAGACCACGACGGCGGAGATCTGCCGCGCGGCGGGGATCAGCACCGGCAGCCTGTTCCACTACTTCCCGAACAAGCGTGCGGTGTTCGTCGGCATTTTCGAGCAGGACGGCGATGAGACGGCGGCCCTGATCGCGGCGGCGGAGGAGATCGGGGATCCGTGGGAGGCCATCCTCCACGTCGTCGGCTACGTGTCCGAACAGGTTCTGAACCCCCTCGCGGCCAAGCTCGTCCTCGAGGTCGCCGCGCACTGTGCCCGCGACACCGAACTGGCCGAACTCGTCCAAGGCAACGACCGCGCCCTGCGCGACGCCCTGATCGGTCTCGTGACGCGGGCGGTGGAGGCGGGCCGCATCGACCCCGGTATCGAACCGGGGACGGCGGCCAGCTGGCTGGTCGCGTTGATCGACGCGCCGCTGTCCCGGGTGATTCTTGACCCGGATCTCGATCCGGCTGCGGAACTCGCGGTGATGAAGACGATCCTCACCAGATTCCTTCGTCCCGTTCTGCCGATTTCGCCCCCGCCTGGCGGAGAAGTATCCGACACTGGTGGAATCTCTCCGGGCTGATCGGGCGGCCCGGAACACCACTAACGGGGGTCGATGCGGGTGGGAGCCTGGCTTCGCAAGAAGGCGGTCGAAGAACAGAACCCGGACGAGGTGCCGACCGGCCAGATCTCGGCCGTGAGCATCGCGCGGATCATCGCCGAAGCCGATGGCGAGACTTCGCCGTCCGAGGGAACCGAAGCCGTCGAGGCCGCGTCGAATACCGATGTGGAGTCCACGACCACGGGTCCGGCCGACCTCGAACAGGCGCTCGCGGACCGGCAGGCGCTGATCCAGCTCTGCCTGTACGCGTTGGATCGCGCCCGCAGCGGCGGCGTGGTCGAGCGGCTCGAACACGGTCTCGCCGGGATCGGCGTCCGCGCCCTGCGCCCGGACGGCGAGCGGTTCGACCCCGCCGTGCACGAAGCGGGTGGCGCGGTCGCGACCGAGGACCCGGCACTCGAAGGACTAGTCGCGGAGACCGAGGTCGTCGGCTTCGCCGATCACGACCAGGTCCTGCGCGTACCGATCGTCATCGTCTACGCGAAGAAGGCTCAGTGACCGCACCCAGTCTGCCCGCGGTCGTGAAGAGCACGCGTGAGCAGCTGCTCACCGTCGTCCGCGAAGCCGACCCGCAGGCCGCGAAATGGGTCGAGGGCGTCCAGAAGACGCGGCCGAAGAAGCCGTCCGTCGTGGTGGTCGGCGAGACCAACCGCGGTAAGAGTTCGCTGGTGAACGCGCTCCTCTCCATGCCGGGACTGTCCCCTGTGGACGCCGACGTCGCCACGGCGACGTATCTCGTCTTCGAGCACGCCGCGCAGTGGTCCGCGCAGGCCTGCTACCCGGGCCAGCTGGCGCCGGTGCCGATCAACCTCAACGACCTGATCCACTGGGTCTCGGCCGCGCACGAGCTGCCGCCTGGCCAGATCCCGCCGCGCTACGTCGAGGTCTCCGGACCGGTCCCGCTGCTCGAACGCGTGTCCATTGTGGACACACCGGGTGTCGGCGGGCTCGACTCGTCGCACGGCGAGCTGGCGAAGGAAGCCGCGGCCGGTGCCACCGCGCTGCTGTTCGTCGTGGACGCCTCCGCGCCGTTCACCTCGCCGGAGCTGCAGTTCCTGCAGAACATGGGTGAGCGCGTCGAGACCGTGTTGTTCGCGTTGACCAAGGTCGACCAGTTCCGCGGCTGGCGTGAGGTGCTCGAAGCCGACCGGCAGCTGCTCGCCGAGTACGCGCCCCGCTTCGCCGACGCGGTGTTCCACCCGGTGTCCGCGCGCATGTTCGAGACGGCGGCCAAGGCCCCGAACGAGCAGATGGCCATGATGCTGCGCGAAAAAGCCGGGATCGCCGCGTTGCAGGGCGCGTTGCAGGAGCTGCTGGTCGGCCGCTCGGCGATGCTGGGCGAGGCCAACACCCTGCGTGCGCTGTCGAGCGTGCTCGCCGAACTCAAGGCGAAGCTGCAGGCGGAAAGCCGCGCGTTGTCCGCCGGCGAGGCCGAGGCGGAACAACTGCGCCAGCGCCGCGACGACCTGAGCACCGAACGGCGCTCGTCGACGCGGGGATGGCAGCTCAAGCTACGTGCCGAGATCCAGCGGACCCGGGTCGAGGTCGGGCACGAGACCAGCAGGCAGATGCGTGACGCGCAAACGCATTTCCGCCAGCGGATCGACGGCGCGAAACGCGACGAACTCGCCGCGCTGCCGCAACAGGTGGACATCGCGCTGCAGACGTCGTCGCAGCGTGTCTCGATGCTGCTTTCGCAACGGCTGAACCAGGTCACCAACGTCGCGCTTTCGGAGCTTTTCTCCGCCGAAGAACTCGACATCATCCGCAGCCAGTTCGCAAGGGCGGGCGGTCCGCCGGTCGTGCTGCGCCCGCCGGACAAGAAACCGCCGACGGCCGAGGACAAACTGCTCATCTTCATGGGTGTTTCCGGCGGTCTCGGTGCCGGAAAGGTCGCCGCGCTGCCGTTGGCGGGTGTCGCGATCCTGAACCCGGTGATCCTGCCCGCCACGATCATCATCGGCCTCGGCGCCGGCTGGTGGTTGGCGCGCACGCGTAAGCACGCGTCCGACAAGCAGCATATGAAGCAGTGGCTGGTCGAGGCGATCGCCGACGCGCGGTCCACACTGGACCAGCTCGTCGCGGAGCAGCTGATCGAGGCCGAACAGCAGCTTTCGATGGCGCTCGACGAGGCACTCGGCCGCCGCATCGACGCGATCGAGGCGGAGCTGAAGGAAGTCGACAAGACGATCAAGATGGGCGCGCAGGAGCGGGCCAAGAAGATCTCGTCCGTCGCGAAGCGCCTGAAGGACGTCTCCGACGGCCGCGACCGCGCCGAGACGCTCCTCGGCCGCATTCGGTCACTGCGAGACGCCTGACCTCCGCAATTAGTCCTCTAGTTGCGGTAGTTGCGCGTTCAACCACCGCAATTAGAGGACTACTTGCCCTGCTCCGGACGGCTCAGCGGGTGGTCCTGTTGTGGACCGGAACCGAACGGGCCTACGGTGAGTCATAGGCTTCGACACCAGCAGGTTTTCAAGGGGGTTTCCCATGTGGGTCGACGAGAGCGGCGGCACAGACACCGAGGCGGGCGCGTCCGCGGACGCGGTCACGGTCCACGTTGACGGCGAGGAGTACCAGGCCGAGCTCAACTACGACCTCGACAAGGACGGCGTGAACGACGCCGCCGTCATCCAGCACGACGACGGCACCGGCCAGGCGTTCGTCGACACCGACGGTGACGGCGAAGCCGACCAGTACGCGGTGCTCGACGAGAACGGCAAGGTCGTCCAGGAGGCCGTCTACGACGAGGCCTCCGGAGCCTGGGTCGAAGCGGGCGGCAGCGATGACAGCGGCAGTGACGCGGGCACCAGTGGCACCATGCACGCCGACATGCCCAGCGGTGACGTCGAGGTCGGCGCGCCGACGATCGACACCGACGGTGACGGCACGCCCGACACCGCCGTCATCCAGACCGAGGACGGCCGCACGATCGCGTTCACCGACAAAGACGGTGACGGCAAAGCCGACATCGCGGTCGAGACGGACGCTTCGGGTAACTCCAAGACCTACGAGCACACCGGCCCCGGTCAGTGGACCGAGACCGGCAGCGGCGTGGTCAACGAGGACATCGGCTCGGCTTTCGCGAGTGCTCCGGCCGCCGTCGGCGACCCGGCAGGCGACGCGGCGTGGGGTGGCGCGGGTACCGAAACACTCGAAGGAGTGGCGAAGATCGATTCCGCCACCGGCCAGTGGATCAGTCCCAACTAAACCCTGAAATGGACTAAACCAATAGCTGAGTGGTTTAGTCCATTCTTTTAGCCCATTCTGTGTAATCCTGGTCACAAAACAGCCCGGTACGAGACCTCGTACCGGGCTTTCTCGTGTCCGATTTCGCGCTCGCGGGCCCGGCTCGTGTGCCGTCGATCACCGAAAGAATTTTTGCCTATGGCCCATTCCGGTGATACTGAATCGATTCCCTTATCGTTCTTGTGAGAGAACCGACAGGTCAGCTCTCGGTTACCTGCCGGTCATCCGGCTACTCTCGGAGAATCCCAAAACCCGCACACCGGTCTTCCCGCCGGTGCGCGAAGCCATTCGGTCGCCGGCACTGGAGCCCGCATCGGAACAGCGTCGTTCCCGGTGTGGGCTTCTGCCGTCGGAAGTCAGGAGTAGAGATGACCGCAGTCGCCATCCCCGGACTGGAAAAAGCGCCGACGACGCACAGCGGCGTACTGTCCTGGGTCCGGGAGGTCGCCGAGCTGACCACCCCGGACCGCGTGGTGTGGGTCGACGGGTCCGACGAAGAGGCCGCGCGCATCAACGCCGAACTGGTCTCCGCCGGCACGTTCGTGCAGCTCGACGCCAAGCCCAACTCGTACTGGGCCGCCTCCGACCCGAATGACGTCGCCAGGGTAGAAGAGCGCACCTTCATCTGTTCGGAGAACGAAGAGGACGCGGGTCCCACCAACAACTGGATGGACCCGGCCGAGATGAAGGCCACGATGACCGAGCTGTACCGCGGCTGCATGCGCGGTCGCACGATGTACGTGATCCCCTTCTGCATGGGCCCCCTCGGAGCCGAGGACCCCAAGCTCGGCATCGAGATCACCGACTTCGCCTACGTCGTCGCCTCCATGCGTGTGATGACCCGCGCCGGCACGACCGCGCTGGAGAAGTTCGTCACCGCGGACGGCGCCGAGCGCGAGTTCGTCCCGGCACTGCACTCCGTCGGCGCGCCGCTGGAGCCCGGCCAGAAGGACGTCTCCTGGCCGTGCAACACCACCAAGTACATCTCGCATTTCCCCGAGAGCCGTGAGATCTGGAGCTACGGCTCCGGCTACGGCGGCAACTCGCTGCTGGGCAAGAAGTGCTACTCGCTGCGCATCGGCTCGGTCATCGCCCGCGACGAGGGCTGGCTGGCCGAGCACATGCTGATCCTCAAGCTGATCTCGCCGGAGGACAAGGTCCACTACGTCGCGGCGGCGTTCCCGAGCGCCTGCGGCAAGACCAACCTCGCCATGCTGCAGCCGACCATCCCCGGCTGGCGCGCCGAGACCCTCGGTGACGACATCGCGTGGATGCGGTTCGGCAAGGACGGCCGCCTGTACGCGGTGAACCCCGAGTTCGGTTTCTTCGGCGTCGCGCCGGGCACCGACTGGCACACCAACCCCAACGCGATGCGCACCATCGAAAAGGGCAACACGGTCTACACGAACGTCGCGCTCACCGACGACGGCGACGTCTGGTGGGAGGGCATGGGCGAGAAGCCCGCGCACGCCACCTCCTGGAAGAAGCAGGAGTGGACGCCGGAGTCGGAAGAGAAGGCCGCGCACCCGAACTCGCGTTACTGCACGCCGATGTCGCAGTGCCCGATCCTCGCGCCCGAATGGGACGACCCGCAGGGCGTGCCGATCTCGGCGATCCTGTTCGGTGGCCGCCGCAAGACCACCGTTCCGCTGGTGAACGAGGCCCGCGACTGGCAGCACGGTGTGTTCATGGGCGCCACCATGTCGTCGGAGACCACCGCGGCCGCCGCCGGCGCGGTCGGCAACGTGCGCCGCGACCCGATGGCCATGCTGCCGTTCCTCGGCTACCACGCCGGTGACTACTTCAAGCACTGGCTGGACCTCGGCAAGAACGCCGACGCCGACAAGCTGCCGAAGATCTTCTACGTCAACTGGTTCCGCCGTGGCGACGACGGCCGCTTCCTGTGGCCGGGATTCGGCGAGAACTCGCGGATCCTGAAGTGGGTCATCGACCGCGTCGAGGGCAAGGGCAACGCGAACGAGACCCCGGTCGGCTTCGTGCCGAACGCCGAGGACCTCGACACCGACGGCCTCAAGGAGCCGCTGGCCGACATCCAGGCCGCGCTGGACGTCTCGGCCGACGAGTGGCGCCAGGAACTGCCGCTGGTCGAGGAGTGGTTCGCGAAGATCGGCGACAAGGTCCCGTCGTCGCTGCGTGACGAGCTCGACGCGCTGAAACAGCGTCTCGGCTGATCACCTGAATGAGTCGAAGGCCTCATCCTCACGGTCATTCGTGAGGATGAGGCCTTCGTGTTTCGCTCTTGGGTAACGTGGCCGCATGACCACTGGAGGGCACCTCAAGCCGTTCAAATTCGGCGTCAACATGATCGTTCCGGACAGTCGCGCGGCCTGGGTGGACAAATGCCGCAAAGTCGAGGACCTCGGATACGACGTTCTCGGTGCGGCCGATCATCTGGGGATGGCACCCCCGTTTCCCGCGCTCGTGCTCGCCGCCGAGGTGACGAACCGGGTGCGGCTCAACACCTTCGTCATCAACTCCGCTTTCTACAACCCGGTGCTGCTCGCCCGCGACGTCACGGGCACGGATCAGTTCACCGAAGGCAGGCTGGAACTCGGCCTCGGCGCCGGATATGTGAAGTCCGAGTTCGAGGCGGCGGGGATGGAGTTCCCCCGTGCCGGCAAACGCGTCGATCACCTCGAACACACCATCAAAGAGCTCAAACGGCTTTACGCCGACGAAAACCACAAACCGGAAACCGTGCAGAAACCGGGCCCGCCGCTGCTGATCGCCGGTCGCGGTGACCGCCTGCTCACCCTCGCCGCCGAACACGCGGACATCATCGGCTTCACCGGTACGGCGGCCGTTCCCGACGGCGGTGGGCTCGTGCCTGCCGACGCGGACGGAATCGAAGAACGGGTGAACTTCGTCCGCGAAAAGCTGAACGGCCGCGACGCCGAATTGAACCTTCTGCCGCATTTCGTGAGCGTGGTCGAAGACCGGCAAGCGGCGCTGGAAGAGTTGCGTGAGCGGGTGAAGGGTGTGCTCACCGTCGAACAACTCGCCGCATTGCCGACCGCCCTCATCGGTACGCACGAGCAGATCGCCGAACAGGTGCTCGCCCATCGTGAGCGGTTCGGTTTCACCTATTTCACCGTACTGGAGCACAATATGGAGTCGCTCGCGCCGGTGATCGAGTTGTTGCGCGGCCGATGATCGACGTACGTGGACTCGGTGTCCAGGCCGGAGAGCACTGGTTGTTCGACGGCCTGGATTTCGAGGTCGAAGCGGGTGAATGCGCGGTCATCGTCGGCCCGAACGGGGTCGGGAAATCGACCCTGCTGAGGTGCCTTTACGGAACCCAGACGCCGCAGCGTGGCCGCGTCGTCGTCGCGGGCGGCAAACCCGACGAGCGTGACTTCTCCTTCCGGCGCAAGGTTTCCGTCTTGTTCGACGATTCCGATTTCTTCGCCGAATTGTCGCCGCTGCAGCACCTCGAATTGCTGGAGGGCTCGTTCGGCGCCGATCTCGGCGATCACGACGCCCTGCTGGTGGACGCGGGCCTTTCCGAACGGGCCAAGGTCACCGCGGGCAAGTTCTCCGCCGGGCAGCGCCGTCGCCTGCTGCTCCTCGGCGCGACGGCGCGGCCGCACGACGTGCTGCTGCTCGACGAACCGGAACGGGCGCTCGACGTCGCCGGGAAGGAATGGCTGACGTCGTTGATTGCGCGCTCGACCAAGGCGGGTGCGGCGGTCGTCGTGGCCACCCACCATCCCCCGCTGCTCGAAGCGGCCGACTCGACCCTAGAGCTGTGGTAGCGACGAAGGCCCCCACGCACGTTCCGGGACGGCAAAGGTTCGGCGGACTGCTCAACGGGGACTACCAGACTTTCCTGGCATTGTTCGGTTTCGGTGCGCTGTTCACCGCTTTCGAGAACCTGCCGAAGTTGCGCCATTTCCTTTTTGGACAGTCCGTTGTGGACTTCTCGGCGGTCTTCGGGTTGTTGATCGTGCTGTGCGCGGTGTTCTGGCGAAGCCTGCTGCGCCGCGGTTTCGTCTGGGCCGAACCGGCGACGCTGACGTGGATGGACTTCGCCAGCGTCGACAGGCGCCGCGTCGTCGTGAAGCGGATGTGGACGCTGTGGGCGGGACTGGTACTGGTGGTCGGCTACACCGGCGCGCTGGTCACCGCGATCGGCGGCGGTTCGAAGGACGTCTGGATCGCGATGTCCGCGCTGACCGCCGCCGGGGCGATCCTGGCCGCGGTCACCGCGCGGCGGACGGCGATTCGCGGGGAAACGGCCGGTCCGGTCGTACTCGCGCTGGCCGGTCTGTCGGTGGCCGCCGCCGGACTTGGCCCGATCGCGGTCGACGTACTGGCAGCCGCCGTATTCGTCGTCGCGGTGGCGGTGGCCTTCGGCGGCGAACCGATGTCCGGCGTCGGGCGCCAGGAACTCGTGGACGGCTGGAACGCGCGGCTCCTGCGGGCGATGGCCGCGGTCTTCATGGATCCGATGCTGATGATCCCGGAGTCGAAGCCGGTGCCGTGGCTTTCGCTGCGGCGTCCGACGGCGTTGCGGCTTGCCTGGGCGGGAGTGGTGGGACGCCTGCGTTACGCGGCCGCGAGCGTGGTGATCGCTTGCCTGGTCGGCGTCGCGCATCTGGCTTTTCCGGCCATCCCGGCCGGTCCGCTGTTCGCGCTGGGTGCGTACACGGCGATCGTCCCGTTCGTCGGCGGGCTCGGCGAACTGTGGCGCAATCCCGGCCGCAGGCGGTGGCTCGGGGCGTCCGACTGGGAGTTGCGGCTGGTCAACGGCCTGGTGATCGGGGTACTCGGCCTCGGCTGGGGTTTGCTGCTCGGCCTGGTGACGCTGGCGCTCGGGGTGACCCCGGCCTGGCCGATGTGGCTCGCGATCCCGCTCGCCGTCGTCGCCGCACTGCGGACGGCGACCCGGCCGCCGATGAACTACGACGTCAGCGGCGGGGCGGCGGGGATCCAGGCACTGCGCGGCGTCGACGTGCTGGTCGCCGGTTCGGTGCTGCTGTCCGTGATCGCCTGAGCTCACCCGTTCCCGCGTTCGGATCATTCGAATACTCCGAACGCGAGTTACCCTCGATGCGACGAAAGGAGCACGAGTGGGCGGCGGGCACGCACCGGGAAAGGGACGGCGGGCGACCAGCGAGTTTCCCGCGGGCTGGACCGGCGAGCAGATCATCGCGGTCATCAAGGACGTCGCGAACGATCCGAGCGAACCCCGCCGCAGACAGCACAACGGCCGCTGGCGCTGCGCGGGCGAACGGTACGGCGTGCATCTGATCGTGCTGGTCGAGGACAACGGAAACGTCAAGACGGGCTACCCGGTGGCGGGCCCCGGCGTGGTCCGCAACCCCGACACCGCGGCCGACCCGGCCAACCCGACCGTCGCCGACCTCGCTGCCGGCCGCATCAGCTTCTTCGGCGACAGGCTGCTCGACCAGATCGCCGGCCGCCTCGCACCGGACGTGCTGGCGTTCTACCGGACCCTGCACTGGTCGGGTGAGTGGGAGGAACTGGCCGACGTCCTCGTCGCACACGCGGTGCACGAGAACCTGCGGCTCGGCGTCGACGAGTACGCCACCCTGGAAAGCCTGCTGAACAGCTTCGACCTCCCGATCGACGGCTTCCTCTACCTGAACGACCGGGCGCACACCCTCGCCACCCTGCGCCCCTGACACGCGAGTTCCGTGTTCAAGCACGCGTGTGCGAAGTTCAAGCACGCGAGTTCCCTCTTCAGGCACGCGTGTGCGGCGTTCAAGCACGCGTGTGCGGTGTTCAGGCACGCGTGTGCGAAGTCTGAGCACGCGTGTTCGGTGTTCAAGCACGCGAGATCGGCGTGAGGCAGCCGCGGCCTAACTCGCTTCGGCGACCTCTACGGCGCCGTTCTCCGCCACGGCCCGCAGCGTGTCGAGCGGCAGCCCGACGGCGTCCGCGATGGCCGTCACCGTGAAGAAGGCGGGTGTCGGGATCCGGCCGGTCTCGATTTTCCGGAGCGTCTCCACCGAGATCCCGGCCTCCGCGGCGACCTCGACCATGCTTCGCGACGCGGCCGCGCGGGCGTCCCGGAGCGCCGTCCCCAGCCGCTCGCCACGTTCGCGTTCCTCGTTCGTCAACGGCACTCGCACCATGGACCCAATACTAATACCGGTCGCAAGTACATGAAGGCCCCCTTCCGGTACCTAGGCGCAAGGAAGGGGGCCTTCATGTACTTGTGGCCCGCAAAGTTACCCCCAGCCTGTGGATAACTCTGTGCACAGGTCCGTGGACCGCCCAAAGAAAGGGCCCCGCCGAGCCGGAGCTCGACGGGGCCACAATCCCTAGGGGCTTCAGCCGCCCGCGGGCACCGGAAGTGGGATTCCGGGGACGCTCTGGTCGTTCGGCACCTTGCCGTCGACGAGGTAGTCCTCCACGAGCTTGTCCACACCCGCGTTGCCGCCGGCGTAGATGCCGTGGTCGCCTTCACCGGTCACCGTGATCATCCGCGAGTTGGCGAACGCGCGGTGGGCACGGGTCGCGCCCTCGATCGGGGTCGCCGGGTCGTGCACCGACTGGACGATCAGCACCGGCGGGACCCCGCGGCCGTCGAGCTTCGGCAGGTCGACCGGCTTGTTCTTCCAGAAGATGCACGGCTGGATCAGCCAGCCCGCGCCGAGCAGCGGCAGATCCTTGTCGATCAGCTTCTGCGACTGGCGGATGACGCTCTGCCGGTTGCCGGTCCACGGGCCCTCGTTGCAGGGGATGGACCAGAAGCTGGCGTTGTAGGCGTCGCCGTCGGACGGGACGAACAGCGGCTGCGGGCCGATGACGCCGTCGGCGTCCACGGTCTCCGCCTTGACCTTTTGCGCGGCCGTGGCCTTCTGCTGCTGGGTGCCGGTGCCCTCGGTCAGCGTCTTCAGGTTGACCAGGTAGTCGGCCAGCGCCGTGAAGTTACGCTTCGAGTAGAGGTACGACGCGATGGTCGAGTCCAGGGCGTTGGCCGAAACCGGGACGCCGTCCACCTCGACCGGGTTCTGCGTCAGCGCGAAGCGGACCTTCTCATAGGTTTGGCGCGCGGCTTCGCCGTTCTTGCCGAAGCCGTAGACCTTGTCGTACTTGCCCAGCCACGGCAGGAAGTCCTGACGCCAGCGGCGCTCGAACCCGAGCGGCTGTGTGTCGAACGAGTTCTGCCAGGTGGTGGTGAACTCGGTCGACGAGTCGAGCAGGAACCGGCCGGTCCGGGTGGGGAACTGCTGCGCGTAGTGCGCCCCCAGCCAGGTGCCCGCCGAGTAGCCGACCCAGTTGATCTTGTCGCGGCCGAGGAGGACACGCAGCAGGTCGATGTCGCGGACGGTCTGGGCGGTGTTGATCAGCGGGCCCAGTTCGCCGGACTTCACCTGGCAGGAGTCCGCCGCGTACTTGGTGGCGTCCAGGATCAGGTTGAGGTTCGCCCGGCTGCGGTCACGCGGGTCCAGATCCGATCCGGTGCCGATCGCGTTGCCGCAGGTGATGTTGGTGCTCTTGCCGGTGCCGCGCGGGTCGAGACCGATGATCTCCTGGTTCGCGCGCAGCTTCGTCTGGTTACGCAGACGGGCCGGGAAGTTGCGGCCCGGAGCACCCGGGCCACCCGGGTTGGTGATCACGCTGGCGGTCGCGTTGCCGCTGGTGGCGGCGAGGCGGCTGACGGCGATCGTCAGATCGATGGCCTCGTTCGCCTTGTACCAGTTACGCGGCGCTCGGTAGGTCGCGCACTCGATGTTCTCGGCCCCCGGAGGCGGCGCGGTCGGCAGCTCACTGGCGGTGCACTTGTGCCAGTCCAGCTTCTGACTCGCGTACTTCGCCGGAATGCTGGTGGAGTTCAGAGGCTGCTGTTTGGCCGCCTCCGGTCCTGCGAAAGCAGGAGTGAACCCGGCCAGCATGGTGCCGGCGACAGCCGGGATCACCACCGCATAGCGGAGTTTCTTCATCCGATGCCCCTTTGGTCTTGCGTCGCGAAGGTTCCTGTTCGCGCCTGCGGCTATTGATAGCCGGTGGGGGAGCGGGACGGCAACCGCCCTTCGTCGTATCGGTGGCGTCGATCAAATCGATATCCGGCACGCGTGACCCGGGCGAGGGAGAGGTTCTAGGGTCATCGGGTCCATCCGGGGTACGGGAACGTTAGGTGAGGTCCGATGGCGTCAGGTAAGGCAGACGGGAAGGTGCGGGGCTTCCAGTTCAGCCCGTGGAATCTCCTGCTGGTCATCCCGTTGCTGGTGCTGGTCACGTCCTTGTTCAATGCGGACGGCCCCCGGCTGTTCGGGATGCCGTTCTTCTACTGGTTCCAATTCGCCTTCGTCGCCGTCGGGGTGCTCTGCACGGGCATCGTCTTCGTGATGACCAAGGACAAGCCGACCAGTGACCGTCCCGACCGGTTGTCCGTGGACAAGCTCGACGAGGGGGACGTCAAGTGAGCAACATCCAGTGGCCAGAGCTGATCATCTTCACGGTCCTGTTCGCGGTGGTCACCGTGCTCGGCTTCGTCGCTTCGCGCTGGAAGGCCGGCAACACCCTCGACCACCTGGACGAATGGGGCCTCGGCGGCCGCAAGTTCGGCTCGTGGATCACCTGGTTCCTGCTCGGCGGTGACCTCTACACGGCTTACACGTTCGTCGCCGTGCCCGCGCTGATGTTCAGTGCCGGCGCGATGGGCATGTTCGCGCTGCCGTACACGATCATCGTCTACCCGATCGTTCTGATGCCCGCACTGCGCATGTGGTCGGTCTCGCGTGTCCGCGGCTACGTCACGCCCGCCGACTTCGTCCGCGGCCGGTTCGGTTCGCCGACGCTGGCGTTGCTGATCGCGATCACCGGGATCATCGCCACGATGCCGTACATCGCGCTGCAGCTCGTCGGCCTCGAAGCGGTGCTGCGGACCATGGGCATCAACGGCTCCGGCGTCGTCGGGCATCTGCCGCTGCTGGTCGCCTTCATCATCCTGGCGGTCTACACCTACCAGTCCGGCCTGCGCGCGCCCGCACTGATCGCGTTCGTCAAGGACATCCTGATCTACCTCGTGATCATCGTGGCGATCATCTACCTGCCCTCGAAGCTCGGCGGCTGGTCGGCGATCTTCGACTCCGCCCAGGCGAAGTTCGACAAGACGCCGTCGAAGGCGGACGGCATCCTGCTCACCACCAACAACCAGCTGCAGTACGCCACGCTGGCGCTCGGTTCGGCACTCGCGTTGTTCCTGTACCCGCATTCGCTCACCAGCGTGCTCGCTTCACGCGGCCGCAGCGTGATCAAGCGGAACATGGTCGCGCTCCCGGCGTACTCGCTGGTCCTCGGCTTGCTGGCGCTGCTCGGCTACGTGGCGATCAGCGCCTCGGTCTCGCCGATCACCAACAACGCCACCGGAAAACCCGACACGAACACCGTCGTCCCGGTGCTGTTCGACTCGCAGTTCTCGTCGTGGTTCGCCGGGATCGCGTTCGCCGCGATCGGCATCGGTGCACTGGTACCCGCGGCGATCATGTCGATCGCGGCGGCGAACCTGTGGACACGCAACATCTACAAGGAGTACATCAAGAAGAACGCGACGCCGGGCCAGGAGGCGAAGCAGGCCAAGCTCGCTTCGCTGATCGTGAAGTTCGGCGCGGTGGCGTTCATCCTGTTCATCGACCCGCAGTTCTCGATCGACCTGCAGCTCATCGGCGGCGTGCTGATCCTGCAGACGCTGCCCGCGGTGGCGATCTCGCTGTACACGCGGTGGTTCCACCGCTGGGGCTTGGTCGCGGGCTGGATCATCGGCATCGGCTGGGGCCTGATCATGCTCTACAACATCCCGAACGCGGCGACCGGCAAAGCGCATTTCGGCGGCTCGGCGCTGTCGATGGGTAACCTGTCGATCTTCGGCTGGCACCCGTTCAGCGGCTCGCAGCTGCAGATTTACGTCGGGTTCGTGGCGCTGGTGGCGAACCTGCTGGTCGCGGTGATCGTCACGGTGATCGCGCGGCGGATGAAGGCGTTCAACGGCACGGACGACACCTTGCCGGAGGACTACCACGCGGACGAGCACGACAAGGATCTGCGCCCCATCGGCGCCCATTAGGTCGTTCCGTGATTTCAGGTGAGCGAAGGGGCCGCGTCCTGCCGGGACGCGGCCTTCTTCGTCGCCGCGGTCGCCGTCAGATAGAGGACGAGACCGTTCAGCAGGTGCCAGACGAAGTGCGTCCCGGCGGGGAAGTTCCCGCAGACGGTGTGGTCGGCCATTCGGAAGGAGAGGGACACCCCGAAGACTCCCGCGGCGAGGGCGAACCTGCGGCGATGTTCACCCTTGAGCATGATCGCGAAGACCACGAGACCGATCAACGCCGAGAGGTACAGGCCGCCGCCGAGCGACGCGATGATCGCGGTGAACGCGAGGAACACCGGCACGCCGAGCCACGAGATCTTGCGGCTCGCGCCGAAGAACACGTGCGGGAACACGGCGGCGTAGTACAGGACGAACACCAGGACGAAGCCGCTGTCGGCGGCCGCGGACCAGCGGGTGGCGAGCAGGTGGAAGGCCGTGCTGCCGAGGAAGACGAGTCCGATGAGGGCACCGGACACCCGCCCCTTCGGCTGCCGCCAGACGGCGATGGCCGCGACCAGGAAACCGAGGTTGCTGAGACTGTTGAGCGGTTCGCCCCAGAGTCCGGGGGCGAGACGTTCGCAGTAGCCGTCGACGTAGGCGAGCCAGTTCACTCCTCCAGATAACCCTGTCCGCGTGAACTCCGGGTATGACTTCCCGAGATCGGGCTCCGTCCACCGTGGACTCGCCCTAGGCCGGAAACTCCAGCCGCCAGGTCTGCCCGGTCAGTTCGTAGCCGAAGCCCGGGATCGTCTCCTCGCTCACCAGCCGGAAACCTGCCTTCTGGTAGACCGCCCGAGCCGCGTCCAGCAGCGAGACCGTCCAGAGTTCCATTGCCGGGTAACCGGAGGCCTTGGCGAACTCGACGCATTCCGTGACCAGGCGTTTCCCGACGCCGTGTCCGCGTGCGGCCGGTTCGAGGAGCAACATTCGCAGCTTCGCGGTCGTCCCGTCTTCGGCGGGCATGCAGAAGATGCTGCCGACGCGCTCCCCGTCGAGTTCGGCGATCCATCCGGCCTGGCGGGGCTCGCCGCGTTTGTCGACGTAGTCCGCGACGACGCGGGCGACGAGGGCTTCGAATCGCTCGTCCCAGCCGTACTCGCGGGAGTAGAGGGTGCCGTGGCGGTGGACCACCCAGCCGAAGTCACCGGGCCGGGGTGGACGCAGGACCAGCGTGCGATCCGGTGTGCGCTCGCCGACCAGCGAGGTGATCGTGTCCATCGCGCCGAGCAGCCGCTTCTGCTCGTCGTCGCCGAACCGGCCGAGCAGTGAGCCGATCCGGTCCACCGACCGTTCGTCGAGGACGGCGAACGCCTTTCGCCCGGTTTCGGTGAGCCGGATGACCTGGCGGCGGGCGTCCTCGTCGCTGCGTTCGCGGGTGAGGAGGCCGCGGCCTTCGAGCCTGGCGAGCAGCCTGCTCGCGTAACCGGCGTCGAGGTCGAGGCGTTTGCGCAGGTGGGTGACCTGGGTCAGGTCCTGCTGCGCGAGTTCGAAGATGACCCTGGCTTCGCTCAGGGAGTACTCGGCGTCGGCAGGTCCTTCGTCGAGGATGCCGATCACGCCGGTGTACAGGCGGTTGAAGGCCCGGACGGTCGCCACTCGGGCCGCGGGTTCAGTCATTTGACCAGTTCAACAGATTTGTTGACGAAGTCAAGGTTCTAACCGGATCCGGACATATGGAAACCCCGTGATGCTGCCAGGTCGGGGGTCCGCCAGCATCACGGGGTCGTAGTGGGTATCGACGCTGCTCTTCGCGGCGTTACATCCCCAGTACTATGTGTCGTAGGTCACTCGAATGGGCGACACCTACAACGGTGGTTGACGAATCAGCGCATATGCGTGTGGTGCGCCTGCGAGATAGCGATGAGTTCCTGACGAACGGTCGCGGTGGCCGCGGTGTCGATCGCCCGGTTCAGGGCCCGGCGAGTGCGAGCCTCGGCGCGACGGGCTCGGAGCTTGGCGGCGATGTTGTTCATCGGTTTAAGTCATCCCCTTGAGGGTCTTGAGTCTTGGCGGCTGTGTCTCTAGTATGCACCTTTTTTCACGAGGATGCCAACGATTATCCGGTGACCTGGCACACCTGCCGATGAATCATCGGAAACGGGACCGGAAATCCGAAGAGACTTGGTGTCGCCGGTCACTTCTTGGTAACGCCAGAGTTCTCTAGCGTTCACGGGAGAAGGCGCCACGAAGCCAGTCGGTAGCAGTCTCTACCGATACCTAGCGATCACGCTATAAAGCGCCAGAGAGGGCTAGTCCCGGCCGAGCAGGTAGTGACCGAAGTGCGGGACGGTGAACGCGATGTGCCCACGTTCGGCGGAGTACACCAGGCCCTTCTTCATCAGGCTGTCCCTCGCCGGCGACAGTGACGAAGGCTTCCGCCCCAGGTAGACGGCCACATCGGCGGTACCGGCGGGTTCGTCGCGGCCCTGGGTCAGCTCGGCCATCGCGAGCAGGTACTCGCGTTCGGCAGGCGTCGCGCGTTCGTAGCGGGAGCCGAAGAAGCCGACGGCGAGCTCCGATTCGGCCTCCGGAGCGGCGACCTGGACGTCCTTCACGGTGATCGGATCCGCCGGTGCGGCGTCCCAGGCTGCCTTGCCGTAGGCCTGGATGAAGTACGGGTAGCCGCCGGACGCGTCGAACAACGCGTCCAGTGCCTCCGGTTCGATGCCCGCGTCTTCGCGTTCGATGGGTGCCATCACCGCGAGGTCGGCGTCTTCGCGCTCAAGCCTGTCGATACGCGCGTAGCGGAAGAGACGTTCCGAGTACGACTTCGACGCCGAAAGAACGGCGGGCACGTGCGGCAGCCCCGCGCCGACCACGACCAGCGGCGCCCCGGACTGCGAGAGTTCGTGGCAGGCGGCGCACAGCGCGGAGACGTCCTCGGGCAGGAGGTCCTGGATCTCGTCGATCAACAGCGCGACGCCGGTGCCGACGTCCGCGGCCAGTTCCGCGACCTCGGTGAACAACTCGACCAGGTCGATCTCGATGTCACCCGAATCGGCGCGGCCCTGTGCGGCGGGGACGTCGATGCCGGGCTGCCAGCGGTCGCGGAGCTTCGCGTCCGGTTTGTTGGCACGCAGCGCGAACGCCTTGAGCACGCCGAGCACCTGCTCCACGCGGTCCGGCGCGCGGTGGCGCACGGCGAGGTCGCGGATGGCGCGGTGCAATGCGGCCGAAAGCGGCCGCCGGAGTTCGGTGTCGGGGCGGGCTTCGATCTTGCCGGCGCCCCAGCCGTGCTTGATCGCCATCGACCGCAGTTCGCCCAGCAGCACGGTCTTCCCCACGCCGCGCAGGCCGGTCAGCATCAGGCTGCGTTCCGGTCTCCCGCGTGCGACCCGTTCGAGGACGACCTCGAAGGCCTGGAGTTCACGCATGCGGCCTGCCAGCTCGGGCGGCCGTTGACCGGCGCCCGGCGCGAAGGGGTTGCGGATGGGATCCACTCTCACAAGCTATCGGCGTTTCTAGCGCCATCGCGATATTCCGCCATAGAGGGGTAGGCGTGTCGCGAAAAATGCGGCCGGGTGTTCTGTGCCCGACGTCAGGGACGGGTCTGCAGCCCCGCCCCCCGGTTTACTCACTCAGGTTGCGCTCGGCGTAGACCGCCATCGCGTCACGGATGTACTCCGCGGTGCCCGCGCCGTGCTTCTCGTCGTACTGCCCGTAGCGCGGGTCGTCGACGTACAGCTGCCCGAGACCGGCGAAATAGCCTTTCGACACGCTCCGCACGGCCGGCCGAAGCCATTCGTACAGCCTTCGCGTGATCGCCTGCGCTTCGTCGCCGTCGGCGGGCAGGCCCTTTCCGCGGGCCTCGCCGAACGCGGCCGCGATGTCGGCCTGCTCCTGCTGGTGCGCCTTCTTGTCCTCGGCGCTCAGCGACTTCCACCAGCGGTCACCCTGCTTGTAGGCGTCGGCGCCCCAGCGTCCGGTGACCTCCTTCTCGTACTTCGTATGGTCGAAGCCGTCGAACACTTCCGTTGCCATCAGTTGTTCACCTCTCTCTGTCTTCTTCAAGGTCGTCCTGACCGATTCGATTTGCCGTCCGAGCCGCTGTCGCTCCTGCTCCAGCCACTTCAGGTGGGTGCGAAGCGCCGCTGTCGTGTCCTGCTCCCCTTCGAGTACTTCGGCAATCGCGGGCAGGCTCAGCCCGAGTTCGCGAAGCAGCAGGATCCGTTGCAGCCGCACGAGCGCGCCCTGGTCGTAGTAGCGGTATCCGTTGTTCCCCACGCGGCTTGGTTCGAGCAGCCCGATGTCGCCGTAGTGGCGCAGCGTGCGGCTCGTGGTCCCGGCCGAGCGGGCGATGTCCTGGATCGACCACTCCGTCTCGTTCGGCATGTCCCTGAAGGTAGAGGTTGACGTTGCGTCAAAGTCAATCGAAGTTCACCCGGCCGTGGCATGGTTCACTGATGAAGACATTCGCGCTGGTCATGGCTGCCGCGCTGACTCTGGGGACGGCCGGTGTCGCCGACGCGCATCCGCGTCGCGCCTTCGACATCCAGGCTCACCGCGGCGGGCTCGGTCTTACCGTGGAGAGCACGCTCGCGTCGTTCGCCAAGGGGATGGAACTGGGCGTCACGACGCTCGAACTCGACATCCAGATCACCAAGGACGGCCGTGAGGTGATCACTCACGACCGTAAGACGACAGCGGCGAAGTGCCGCGACACCGCACCCGCGACGCCGGGCGACCCGGCGTACCCGTACGTCGGGAAGTACGTGAAGGATCTGACGTTCGCGCAGGTCCGCACGCTCGACTGCGGGTCGATCCGGCAGCCGAACTTCCCGGGCCAGACGCTCTCCCCCGGCGCCAAGATGCCGACGCTCGCCGAGTTGTTCCAGCTCGCCCGCGACCATCGCGCGTGGGGAATCAAGTTCAACATCGAGACGAAGGTCGAGGCGGCCGCACCGCGGGAGACCGCGCCGCGCGAGCAGTTCGTCCACCGGGTGGTGCGCGAGATCCTGTTTTCCGGGTTCGCACCCAACGTCACCGTCCAGAGCTTCGACTGGGGCTCGCTGATGCTGCTGCGCAAGGTCGCGCCGTGGATCCCGACGGTCGCGCTGACCCAGCCGGAATTCCTCCAGGTCGGCCTTCCGGGCAAGTCGCCGTGGCTGGGTGGGCTCGACATCGACGACTTCGGCGGCAGCCCGGTCCGCGCGGTGAAGTCGTTCGGCGCGAGCGCGCTCTCGCCGGTGCACGGCAATCCGCAGGGCGGCAAGGTCGGCGACCCGGGCTACCGGCCGTTCACGACGAAGGCGCTGGTCGGCGAGGCGCATCGGGCGGGGATCAAGGTCGTGCCGTGGACGATCGACGACCCGGCCACGATGCACAAGCTCATCGACGACGGGGTGGACGGCATCATCACCGACTACCCGGACCGGCTGCGGGAGGTCACGGCGGCCCGCGGTTTCAAGCTGCCGAGGGCGTATCCGGCTCACTAACAGAATCTAGCGCTGTCTAGCTCAGGAGAAATATTTCAAGATACTCCGTTAGCGCGGTTCGGCGGCCTGGCGGACGGGAAGTCTGGGGATAGATTTGCTTTCCCCAGGGTTCGGATCAAGAAAGGCAACGACCGTGATTCTCCGCCGCGTCGCACGTCCGCTCCTCGCCGCGATCTTCATCTCCGGCGGGATCGGCGCGCTGAGGGACACCCAGGGCCACGCGAAGGCCGCGGAGCCGTTCCTCACCGAGTCCTTCGACAAGCTGGAGGGCGTGGTGCCGGAAGCGGTGCCGCGTGACCCCGCCACCCTCGTCCGGATCGACGCGGCCGTGAAGGTCGGCGCCGGTGTCGCGCTCGCCGCGGGCAAGGCGCCGCGACTGGCGTCGCTGCTGCTGCTCGGCAGCCTGGTCCCGACCACGCTCGCCACGCACCGGTTCTGGGAGATCAAGGAACCGGCCGAACGTCAGCAGCAGCAGATCCAGTTCATCAAGAACGCCAGTCTCGCCGGTGGCCTGCTCCTGGCCGCCGCCGACACCGCGGGCAAGCCGTCGCTCGGCTGGCGCACCCGTCGTGCGGCGTCCAAGACGGAGAAGGGTGCGGAGAAGCTCGCGAAGCGTGCCGAGAAGGCCATCAGCAAGTAGACGGCCTTCGCGGTCCAGAGAGTGTCATAAGGGGTCCCCATAGGACAAAATTTGCGCGTTCGCCGCGACCGACGGCACCCCGGATCCCACGTTCGGCGACGCCTACGCCACGTTCATCGAAGGTGGCGGCGC
>NZ_JBFBBY010000071.1:0-40170 GCF_040682875.1 Amycolatopsis sp. NPDC051071
GCGCGTGAAGGACTCCTTCCCTCGGCTGAGCCGAGGGAAGGGGGCCTTCACGCGCAACCCAAGTACATGAAGGCCCCCTTCCTGTACCTAGGCGCAAGCAAGGGGGCCTTCCTGTACCTCAGGCGAGCAACGGGCGCCAGTACCCGAGCACACCGAACGCGTCGTGAGCGACAGGTAGGGCCATTGAGGGGTAAGGCAAACGTGGCGTGACGGATTCGGCGGCGCGAGCGGACTCTTCAAGGGCCCGATAGCCAGCCCCTGTTGACGTGCGTCCAATTCCGTATACAGCGGCCAGTCTGCTCCCTTGGTTCGAATCGCGTAGTTGAGCTTGCCCGCTCTGATGGAAATAGGTGGTTCACGAAGGTCGTTTACGCAGTGTTCGGCTATTGCGCCGACCGAGTGTAATCGTTATCCCGCCGTTGCGAGGGCGTTCGCGGCGGCGGTAGCGTGAAAAAGCAAGCAGAAGGAAGCGGATTATGGGGATGTATCACAGGGGGGTTTGAGAATGAGTGCGCCCGCTCGGCCGACGAACATAATTTGGGATGTCACCTACGCATGCCCCTTGCGATGCGTCCATTGCTACTCCGAATCCGGACGTCGGCCGACTCGTCAATTGAGCCTGAGTGAGCAATTACGGATAGTGGATTCGATTATCGAGCTTCAGCCGGAAATGGTGGCGCTGGCAGGCGGCGAACCGCTCGTGGTGAAGGGGATATTCGAGGTCGCGAAGCGATTGTCACAAGCAGGCATCCATGTCGTGTGTTACTCCGGCGGATGGCCGATGAAGCCGGATATGGTCGAGGAGTTGATGCGTTGCTGCAGTACGGTGACGATCAGCCTTGACGGCGCGAGCGCGGAGGTGCACGACCGGATTCGCGGACGTGCCGGCTCGTTCGAGCGGGCCATGGCGGCGTTGCGGATGCTCGACGACGCGGTGCTCGACGGTGCCCCACCCGGGTTCCAGTTCGGCATCGACACCGTGGTGGTACGCAGCAACTTCGAGGGTCTTGAGCAGATGTGCACCTCGATCGCGCCCCGCTTCCCGGCGCTGAAGTCGCTCGATCTGGGCGCTGTCATCCCGGCCGGTCTGGCCAGCCGATCAGGGTTCGTGGAGCATGAACTGCTCTCCGAGGCCCAGGTCGAACAGCTGGGCAGTGCCGCGTGGGCTCGACATTTGCAGTCACTCGCGCCTCAGTCGGTGACCGTCACCTGCACGGACAATCTCGACTTGCAAATGAATCCGGTCCAGGGCGTCGACAACTTCTCGGCTTTGCAGATCGAGCCTGATGGCGAGGTGAGGGCGATGCCAATCTACGAAGGTACCGTCGGCAGCCTCCTCGACGAGTCCGGCGAGACATTGTGGCAGCGTGCGATCGAGCGGTGGAGTCATCCCTTCGTCACTGAAACGCTCTCCACTGTTCGCACGGTCGAAGAATGGGCCGAAGCCACCCGGCGCATCGACTACCATTTCGGGTCGGAAGCCGTGCGTGCCCGCATTGACCGGCGACCACAATTCTCCGGAACGTCCGGTTAGCGCCGGCATTTCCACTTCCGCGTATTTCTCCACAGATTCCGGCTCCTGGGGCATCAGCGCGTCTCTCTGGTGTCCCGATTCCTTCACGGCGGAGAGGAGGTGAACGACCATGGCTTACTGGCCCCCCACGAAGGTGACGTACTGGCCCCCCACGACGGTCTCCCACTGACCCTGTCAGTGCAGATGACCGCCAAGCGCGATGCTCCCGCCTCCGGGCGGGAGCATCGCCATGGTGAATACCACTAGCATCGGGCCACAGCATCAGAGGGACTCGTCGGTAATCCATTGACGAAGATGAGCTGGGGGTTGAATGCGGGCGTATCGGCACTTGTTCGGCTTTCGTGGTGTGCCGCGGTTGGTTCTGGCACTGATCGCGAGCCGGCTGGCCGCACCGATCCTCAATCTCAGCATGCTGCTGGCGATCGTCTCCACACACGGCTCGTACGCGGTCGGTGGTGTGGCCTTGACCGGGTTCTCCATCGCGCTCGCGGTCTGCGTGCCCCTGTCCGGGCGACTGGTGGACCGGTTCCATCCCCGCCCTGTCCTGCTGGGAGCACTCGCTGTCCACGCCATCGCCTATGCGGTGGCGGTGATCGGCATGACGCAGCAGGCCTCCGCATGGGTACTCGTGGCGGCCGCCATCGCCTTGGGGGCGACCACACCGCCGTCGGCACCGGTCATCCGATCCGCGTGGCCCGCGATCGTTCCCGCCGAACACACCCGGACCGCTTACGCCTTGGACGCGGTGCTCAACGAGGTCATGGTGGTGACCGGGACACTGCTGGTCTCGGCGCTCGTCGCGCTCGCCTCCCCGGTTGCCGCCGTAGCGGTGGCCGGGGCATGCACGGTCGTCGGTGTGCTGACCCTGGTGACGGTACCGGCGCTGCGGACACGCGCGAGCACGAAATCGACCAGTGAGGTTTCTCAGCGCCGACCTGTCCTCGGCCCCCTCGCCGATGGACAGGTCCGGGTGCTGCTGGGGATCACCGCCTGCGACATGCTGGCGTTCGGCTGCGTCGTCGTCGGGGTGTCCGCCGCTGCCGCGTCGGACGGAACTCCCGGCCTGTCCGGGGTGCTGCTCGGCGCCTACTCGGTGGGTGCGGTGGTCAGCGCACTCGGGTACGGCGCACGGCGTCGAGAGGCTCGCCCCCGCCGCCAGCTCATTGCCTTCCACGCCGCGTCCGCCGTACTGCTCGTCGCTACCGGGATCGCGCCCGGACTCGTCCTGGCCGGTGCCGCCTTGCTCGCCGTGGGGCTGGTCAGTGGCCCGCGCGACACGCTGCACCAGATCGCGCTCGGTGAGGTGGCCCCGCCCCGGCAGCGAACCGAAGCGTTCGCGTGGATGAGCACCTTCATGTGGGTGGGCAACGGAATCGGCACCGCCCTCGCCGGACAGCTCGTGACCTGGAACAACGGGGACCACACCACGACCTTCCTGGCCGCCGCGGCCGCTGCCGCCGGCGCCGCGGCGTTCTCGCTGCTCCTGCGCTCCACCCTGCGAACCGGCGCGACCACGTCTCCGACCTCGACCGCTTCCCCGCGGTAGCCCGCGACACCCACTGGGAGGAACGATTGGCGATGAATGGCCACCCGAGAAAAAAGCGCCGGATTCTGTCCTCGCTGGCCGCCGTCGGCGTCCTGCTCACCACGGCCACGACAGCAGCGTCGCCCGCCACCGCATCCGATCCGTGGTGGCTGGCGAAAGTGCTGGCTGCCGAGGTGACCGGCCACAACGCAGGGCACCACCTGAACGCGATCTCCGAGGCAACACACGCTCACGGCGGCAACCGCGTCTCCGGTTCCCCTGGCTACGACGCGGCCGCCGAGTATGTGACCAAGACACTGACCGACGCCGGCTATCTCGTGCGGCGCCAGGAGTTCACGTTCCCGGACTATGCGATGGTCGCGGAGACGGCGACCGAAACGGCCCCGGTCAGCCGCGTGCTGCACCCGTTGCTGGCCTACTTCTCCGTCTCCACCCCCGAGACCGGTATCTCCGCCGCTCTCGGCGAACCGGCGGGAAAGGCGACCGGGTGCACGCCGGAGGACTACACCGGCGGCGATGTCACCGGCAAGATCGTGCTCGTCGATGCCGGGGGCTGCGCCACCTCCCTCAAGCAGGTCACCGCCGCCAACGCCGGCGCGACCGCGCTGGTGATGAACGTCAACTACACGAACCCCACCATGAACATCCGGCATCGGATCGTGCCACCCGAAACCGCGCGCATCCCCACCGCCACCCTCACCCGAGCCGAGTCCGAAGAACTGAAAGCCGATGCCGCTCAGGGCGAAGTCACCCTTCACCTGGATCTGCGGAGCCGGCCGATCACCACCAGGGGATACAACCTCATCGCCGACACCCCTGGCGGGGCCGAAGCCGGCACCGTCGTCGTCGGGTCCCACCTCGACAGTGTCGACACCACACCCGGAATGAACGACAACGCCGCCGCCGCGGCAATGCAACTGGAGATCGCGCGACAGCTCGCCCCCTACGCCCGCGAGATCAAGAACCGGGTCCGGTTCGCCTGGTGGGACGCCGAGGAAAAAGGCCTCGTCGGTTCCCAGTACTACGTCGATCAGCTGAGCCGCCGACAGCAAGGGGAAACAGGCCTGTACCTGAACCTGGAGATGATCGGTTCACCGAACTTCGCGCGCCAGGTCTACAACGGACAGACACCCGGCGGCCCCGCGCCCGCCGGGTCGGAACAAATCACGAAAACCATCAACGACTACTTCGCGGGGCAGAACCTTCCCACCGTCGGACTCGTACTCGACGACCGTTCGGACCACTCCCCCTTCATCAAGGCGGGTATCCCCGCGGGAGGCGTCAACGCGGGCGCGGAAACCCTCAAACCGGCAGAGTGGGTACCACTGTTCGGGGGGACCGCGGGAGAAATGCTCGACCACTGCTACCACCAGCCGTGCGACACCCTCGACAACGTCAACCCGGCCATCTTCGACCAGTTCGGCCGAGCCATCGCCTGGACCACCGGCCGGTACGCCGTCCAATCCCTGGCGCCTGGAAGCCGATAGCCGTGGTGGCCGGGCGGTCGTGCCCGGCCACCACGGCGCTCACCGCAAGCGGTAGGCGTCGATGACCGTCTGCGTCACCGAAGCGCCACTGAAGTCCTCTGCGGAAAGTCGCAGCGAGACGGACGAGGACGGGCTGTACAGCGGCGCCACGACATAGGCCTGCCAGTGCTCGTGGGTCTTGGCGACGAACTGCCGGTGCCAGGTCTTGCCGCCGTCGACGACGCTTCGGCGGTGACCCGCCGGACCACGCCCGTCGTTCCCGCGGAGCGCTCGATCTCGATCGGCACGGCGAGCGGAAGCAACCGCCAGGCGTCATTGGCCGCCCCGAGCGCCGGAGTCGCCCGCAGGACCATCAGCGGTAGCGGCGTCTCGCCTGCCGTGCGCTGTGAGCGGAAGTTCCAGGTGGTGACCACCTTGCCGGACAGGTCGGCGTTGGCGTCGTCCGGCCGTTTCGCATCGATGGTCAGCGTGTAGTTACCGGGTTCCGACGGCACGGCGAAGGCCACCCGGGCCGGTGCTCGGCCAGATGTGGCCGGGAACCTTGGGTACGACACCGATTTCCTTCCCGTCTCGCACGAGCCGGGTGGTGCCCTCCACCGCCGACAGGCTGACATGATCACCACCCGCCGCCAGCAACGGCAGCTGGACGCTGAGGGTGTCGCCGTCACGCACCGTTTGGCCAGTCTCGCCAGCGACGGACCGACGACCGCGCGGTTCCAGTCCTCCTCCGACCGCTGGCCGGCACGGTATTCGACGCCCGCCGCCCGTTCCTGAATATCACTCCACGTTCCGTTGGTCCCGGTCCGGTCCACGAAAAGCTGCTTCAGCCAGCGGATCTTCCCGGTGCCGTATAACTCGTCCCGCGTCGAGGGCAACTGGGCCTGTGCGGTGAGGAACCAGGCGTTGCCGACGGCGACTTCGTTGTCATAGGGCGAGGGCAGGACATGCAGGTTTCCCCATTGCTTGCCGGTACTGGCATAGGTGGCGCTCACCTTGGCCAGCTCGTGGTCACGCACCCGATATCCGGAGACGTGGGGAACGCGGCCGGCGCTGGGGAACTGACGCTGACAACGTTGACATCGCCTACGGAGACGCAGCAGGGCCGAGCGGGACGGGAGCGGCCCACTGTCGATGTGGGGGTCACCGAGGTGAGCCGCCGCCCACTGCCAACCGTACAAGAAACCGGTCTGGTCACCCGTGCAAAGCTTTGTACCCGAACGACTCTTGACGACCGACCATCCACTGTGGACAGCGATTCGTCAGATAAGGCCTTCGCGGAGCGCGTAGGCGACGACGTGCGTGCGGTTGCGCAGCCCGAACCGGCTGAGCAGACCGTGCAGGATGTTCTTCACCGTGCGCTCGGAATAGGACACCTGCCGCGCGATCTCGCTGGTGTCCAGCCCGTCGGCGAGCAGCCGGAGCAGCTCGGTCTCGCGCTCCGACAGCCCGCTGAGGGTGAGCTCACGCGGCGCGAGGACTTCCTTGTGCAGCCGTGACATTCCGCGGAGCAGGTCGCCGAGCTGATCGGCGGGGAGATCGCCGCGGCCGGCGTGCGCGTCGTCGACCGCCCGCAGCAACCTCGCCGGTGTCAACTCGGTCCGCGAGACGACGACGGCCAGCCCGCGTTCGACGGCAGCCCACAGTTCGGCCTGGCTCAGGCGGTCCGCCACGAGCACCAGCCGGGCGTCACCAGGGGGAAGCCGATGGGGCTCGACGGCGACCACCACGTCGGCGTCCGCGGGGTCGTCGCGCAAGGTGATACCCGTCCCGCCGCCGAGCGCACTACGCAGGCCCGCCAGGACGAGCGGATCGGTGGCGTGCGCGGCGACCCGGACCGTACGGTGTTTCCCGGCCTGCACAGCGGGCCGGGCAGGCGTGATCAGGATCGTCGACATGAAAGTCATGCAACCGGCTCCTTCGACGGCGCGGCAACAGCGTGGAGGGGGCAGCTTTTCGGTGGCGAAAGCCTGCCGGTTGAATGGACCACGATGGATCCGGTCGAGTCAGAGGAAAAGCCGTCGGTGTTCGGCAAGCTCTTGCTGGAGCACAGGCGAGCCTTGAACTGGACACAAGAGCGGCTGGCCGTCGCGTCCGGCCTCAGCGTCCGCGCCCTGCGCGAGCTGGAACGCGGCCGGGCCAAGGCGGCCCAGCAACGTTCGGCCGAGGTGCTCGCGGACGCGCTCGGCCTGACCGACGGCGACCGGGAGCTGTTCCTCGCCGTCGCCAAACAGGGGCGGCGTCGCGGCCCGGCTCCCGAGACGGCGACCTGCGCGCTGCCGTCACCGATCACGGACCTGTGCGGCCGGGAAGACGAACAGGCGCTGCTTTCCGCCAGGGCCGCGGAAGGCGGCGGTGTGGTGGCCGTCGTCGGCCAGGCCGGTGTCGGGAAGACCGCGCTGGCGATGGCGGCCGCGGACCGGCTGCGCCCGGACTACCCGGACGGCTGTTTCGCGGTGGACCTGCGCGGTATGGACGAGGAACCGCTGAGCGCGCGGACGGCGCTCGACAGGCTGTTGCGCGCACTGGGTGTCGGTGCCGGTCAGGTCCCCGCGACCGAAGCCGACCGGTCCGCGTTGCTGCGGGTGTTGGTCGACGGCCGCAGGATCCTGCTGCTCCTCGACAACGCCGCCGACGAGGCCCAGGTTCGGCCGCTGCTGCTCACCGGCCCCGGCTGTCTCACCCTGGTCACCTGCCGTCGTACCCTCGCCGGCCTCGAGGGTGCCCGTTGGGTGGCGCTCGACCCGCTTTCGGACGCCGACGCGATCGTCCTGCTCGCCGGGATCCTGGGCGCCGACAGGGTGGACGCGGAGCCCGGCGCGGCACGGGAACTCGTCGAACTGTGCGGGTACCTGCCGCTCGCGGTCCGGATCGCGGGTAACCGGCTCGCCACCCGGCCGCGCTGGTCGCTGGCCCACTTGGTCGAGCGGCTGCGCGACGAAAGGACCCGGCTACGCGCGCTCTCGGCGGGTGATCTGCGCCTGCGCCCGGCTTTCGACCTGTCCTATCGCGGGGTTTCGACCGGGGCGCGCTCGCTGTTCCGGCGGCTCGCGACCGTGCCGGGAAGCAGCTTCGGCCCGGAACTCGCCGCCGTCGTGTCCGGCGCCACCGACGCCGACGTCCGCGAGTACCTCGACGAACTCGTCGACGCCAGCCTGCTGCAGACCACGGCCGAACCGGACCGGTACCAGTTCCATGACCTGATCCGCCTGTTCGCCGGCGAGCGGTTCGAGGCCGAGGAGGACCCCGCGGCAGGGGACCTCGTGCTCACCCATCTACTGGACAAGGCGGCCGATACGGCCCGCTTGTTCTTCCCCGAGGCCCCGGAAAGCGGGCGGTTCGGTTCCCGGGCCGACGCCCGGACCTGGCTGGACGCCGAAGGCGACAACTGGGTCGCCGCACAGCGGACGGCGGCACGCAAGGGATGGCACCGGGAAGTCGCCGACCTCGCCGCCGCGATGCACTGGTACTCCGACGGGCGTAGCCAGCAGCGGCCCTGGTGGGAGATCTTCTCCCTCGGCGCCGACTCGGCCAACGCCGTCGGCGACGTGGTGACCGAAGCGAAACTGCTCAACTTCCTCGGCTGGGCCCGCCACGTTTGCCTCGACGACACCGAGGGCGCGGTGGCGTCGCATCGCCACGCGCTCGACATCGCCACCCGGGCGGGTGATCGCACCGAGGTCGCCTGGGCGAACATCTATCTCGGCTACATCCTGCGGCTCGTCGGCCAGCCGGCCGAGGCGTTCGGACACGCGGAGCGCGGATATGAGCTGGCGGGCGAACTGCCGTTCTGGACCGGGCAATGCTCGGCTCGCAACGTCTACGGGCACGCGCTGCGGGAGGCGGGGCGCCATGCCGAAGCACTCGCCATCCACCGTGCCGTCCTGGAAGAAGCCGAAGCGGGCAAACACGACGCCTACCCCGACATCCACCGCATGCTGACGTCGATGACGCTGCGCGGCATGGGCGACGTACACGCGGCTCTCGCCGAATGGCAGGAGGCCGCCGGTCTCTACCGCACCAGCCGGTGGCTCGCCTGGGAGGCCGGATTCACGCCGGTGGAAGCGATCTGCGCGCTCAACGAGGGACGTGCCTGGCGGAAAGCGGGCGCCGTCGAAGAGGCGAGGGAATGCCTCACGCTGGTCGTCGAACTGTCCGAGGAACCCGCCGCCCACGCCCGGCGCGACGAGGCGCTGGCCGAACTGGCGCTCCTGCCTGCCCCTTCCTGAACGCGCTCTGCCGTCGCCGCGTCGTCGCGGGTGGATCTAGCGTCGCTACCGCCCACTCCGTGAATCGATAGACCATTCGGCGGGTAGTCACTAGACCATTCGGCAGGCACAGTGTGTCGGTAGTGACTCAGTTGACCTCAGCGAGAGGACGGGTACCGGGCATTTGGGGGGCGGATGGAGTTCCTCGCGCTGGGTCCGCTGGAGGTGCGGACCGGCCGGGGTGCGATTCCGCTCGGTGGTCCGCGTCAGCGGGCGGTACTGGCGCGGCTGCTGATCGCGGCGGGCACCGTGGTGCCGGTCGAAACCTTGGTGGCCGACCTGTGGCCGACGCGTCCGCCTCCCAGCGCGGTGGCCGGGCTGCACGCCTACGTGTCCAACCTGCGACGGGTGCTGGAACCGGAGAGGGGGCCACGGGAACCCCCGCGGTTACTCGTCCGCCGCGCGCCCGGTTACCTGCTTCAGCCGCCTGACGGTTCGGTGGATGTGGCCAGGTTCGAGAACGCCGTCGATGCCGCGGCCGCGTCGCTGGCCCATGGCGTGCCGGAGGAAGCCGTCCGTCTGCTGGACGCGGCGTTGGCGACCTGGCGTGGCGCGCCGTACGCGGATCTCGCCGACGAGCACTGGATCGCGCCGGAACTGGGCAGGCTCACCGAATTGAAGCTGTTCGCCAAGGAGCTCTGGGCCGAGGCGGAACTGGCGCTGGGCCGCGCGTGGTCGGTGATCCCGGTGCTCACCGAGACCACGGCGGAAGCTCCGCTGCGGGAATCCCTGTGGCGTCATCTGGCGCTCGCGCTTTACCGCTGTGGACGTCAGGGCGAGGCGCTGGCGGTGCTGCGCAGGCTTTCCACGCGGTTGCGTGACGACCTGGGTGTCGATCCTTCGCCCGCGGTCCGCCGGCTGGAGACGGCTCTCCTTGACCAGTCTGCCGAACTCGGCGAGCCGCCGGTCGTCCCGCGGCCGAGAAGGGCGCCCGACGCGCGACCGATCGGCCGGACGACGCCGTTCAACCGGCTGGTGGAGGCGGCGCGCGCGGTCGATCGGAGCGGACGTCCGCAACTGGTGATCGTCGACGGGGAACCGGGGATCGGGAAGACTTATCTGGCGGAGACGTTCGCGGAGCATTGCCGTGCGCTCGGCTGGCTGGTCGGCAGGGGAACCGCACACGAGGACGGGGCGGCGCCCGTGCTGTGGCTGTGGCGGCAAATCGTCGGTCAGCTGAGCGGTGCCGTCCCGGAGAACCTGTTCCCTGTGCCGGGCACGGGCGACGACTCGCGGTTCGCCCACCATCTCGCGATCACGCGGCACCTGCGGGAGCTCGCCGTCAGGCAAACGGTTCTCGTGGTGGTCGAGGATTTGCAGTGGGCCGACGACGGGTCGCTGCGGCTGCTCGCCGATGTCGCCGCTCTGCTGGATTCCGCGCCGGTCCTGCTGCTCGCCACGTTGAGGACCGGGAGACCCGGCGACGTCCTGGCGCGGACACTGGCCAGGCTCGCGCGGCACGGCGCGGACCGGGTGACACTGCGGGCGCTGACCAGTACGGGGGTGGCGGCGTTCGCCCGAGCCCAGCTGGGCTCGGGCGACAAACGAGCGGCCGAAGCGCTGTTCCGGAGATCGGGCGGAAATCCCTTCTTCCTCCGCGAGATCCTGCGGCAGATCGCCGACGAGGGGCAAGCGGGGTTCAGCCACGTGCCCGCCGCCGTCGTCGACGTGCTGCGTTATCAGCTGAGCCGGCTGCCGAAACGCACACGGCAGGCGCTCGACCCGGCCGCGGTGCACGGTCTCCACCTCGACGTCGGCCTGCTGGCCGAGGCGTCCGACCTCGGTGAGGAACAACTCCAGGACGCGCTCGACCTCGCGGTGCTCGCCGGGGTGCTGGTGGAGTCCGGAACCGGGCTGCGCTTCCGGTACGAACTCGTGCGTCGCGTGATCCACGCCGACATCCCGCCGCTCGCCCGGTCGCGGTGGCGGCGTCGGCTCGCCGCCGTGCGCGCGGACCGGCGCGCTCCAAGAAGTTCACTGGCCGTCCCCAAGAAACCGCCAAGCGACCCGCGCTGAACTCGTTCCCGTCCGCTTCACCGTGGCGAAAGGGACCGAGATGAAAGAGAAGATCTTCTCCACCGACAACGGCAAGAAGTTCAATCTGACCTTGGACGCCGGTTACTGCATGGCGATGTGCCTCGACCTGGCGAAGGTGATCCTCACCAGAGTCGCCAAGGGACGGCGGGCCGACGGGGTGTCGATCGGCGAACTGGAGCCCGGCAAGTGGGCGATCGTGCAGTCGGCGTACCTGATCAACAGCGACATGGACCGGAACAAGCTCATCAGCGCTCAGGGCTTGGCCGTCAGCGCCACCATCCCCGACACCGCCGTCGATGCCGGTGACTTCGGTCCGCCCACGCGCGCCGTCACCGGCCTGGCCGGAACGACCGTGTTCTCGATCTTCGGCCCCGGCGCGGCGCACGCCCTGCTCTGGCATCGCGACGACGCCGGGAAGCAGTTCCTGTACCTCGACCCGAACGAAGGACTGTGGCGGTTCACGACCGTGGGCGAGGCGCGGCAGCACATGGAAGCGGATCTCGACGGCAACTACGCCGATCTCGACGAGGCCTACCGGGCGTCCACAGTGGAGCTGGGCTGATGGCCGCGGGAGCACTGGATCCACTGACTCTCGCCGACGACGTCGAGCGGCTGGTCGCGACTGGGATCGCGGCACAGGCCCGCGCGCTGGCACTGGCGCGTCAGGAGAACGCCGCGAGCTTCGTACCCGACGAGGTGCTCGCGGCCCGGATCCAGGACGCGCAGGAGCAGGTCGGGGAAAGCACCGCCTACTTTCTCGACCGGCTTCTCCCCGACTTGATCCGCGGCCTCTCCGACGCTGACGGTGCCGCCGGTCTCGTCACCGGGCTGGACAGGACGATCACCCGGCTGGACACGGACGGGCAGGTGCCCGTCGTGACGGGCGCCGTCGTCACCGAGTTCGACGCCTATCGCGCGAAATCCCTGCGGCTCTCGAACGCCCTGACCGCCGCGGCCGGCCGGGCCGACGCAAAGGTGGCGACGCTGGCAGGAGTCCTGAAGAGCGAGATCGCGGCGCTGGACGGCCCGGACGGGGCGATCGCGAAGGCCCGTGCCGGGATCGCCGCGACCGTGAAGGCGCTCGACGACGACGTGAACGCCGTCGTCACCCAGGCGAAGGCCGTCGGCTCCGGCGTCAAAGGGTTCCTCACCGACAAGGTCAAGTTCGCCACCGGGATCCTCACCGACTTCGGCGGCAAGGACACCACCCCGCCGAAGGCCGGTGAGAAGCCCAAGGACACCGGCAAGAAGTTCTCGGTCACCGGCATCGACGTCGAACGGGCCGGGGACACCGGCGCGGACACCGCGTCGTCGGGTGCCACCGGTCTCGATGCCGCGATCGCCGCCTTCAAACGCGACAACGTCGAACTGGCCGCGCTCTACCAGCGTCTTTACCGGTTGAACGCGGCGATGGCCGTCGCGGCCGCGCTGACCGATCAGATCACCGCGTACGCCGGTGCGCTTCGCCTGACCGCGGTCGCGGCGGCGAACGTCACCACCACGTGGGAGACCTGCCTCGCCCGGACGGACGGTGCGCTCGACACCCGGCCGTCCGTCGAGGCCGCCCTGGCCAAGGTGACCGACGGCTGGGCCGAGCTCAGCGCGCGCCTTCGCCACGCGCGGATGGCCGTCGCCGGCGGCCGGGGTCTCATCCCGGACGTGGGCCCCCTGCTCGTACGTACCCCGTAAGCCCTACCCGGAACGAGGAAGACCATGACCACCACCGCGATCACGAAAGCGGTCGGCGCGGCGAAAGAACACGCGTCGAACGCCGTCGTCGTACAGAGCTACGCACTCAGCGCGATGAATCAGCCGAACGTCGACTTCCACGAATTCAAGAAGCTCCTGCCACTCCAAGTCAAGATCAACAACAGCGTCGGCGTCGCGAAGGACTCGGCGCACCTCTACCTGAACACCGTGCTGCCGCAGGCGATCAAGACGATTGCCGACATCGAGCTCTATTTCCAGCTGCACAACGCGCTCGCCGATTCACTGCAACCGGGGACCTCCGCACAACAAGCCATCGCGCTGCTCAAGATCGTGCAGGAGCAGGCCGTCGAATTCCAGGGTCAGGCCGGGGCGGTCGCGACCCAGCTGCAGACCCTCCGGGACGGCTTCACCACGAACTCCGCGGCCTTCAACGAATACTCGCGAGACCTCGCGGCCATCGTGGACGGTGACCACGGTGTGCTCAAATCGCTCGACGACCAGCTCAGCGGAATCGACGGCAAGATCGGCGGCGCCATCACGGGTGTCGTGCTGAGCGGCCTGGCCATCGCGGGCGGTGTCCTCATGGTCGGCGTGGGCGCGCTGGCCGAACCGGTGACCGGTGGCCTGTCCACGGCATTGATCATCGGTGGAGTCGCCGTCGCCGCGGCGGGCATCGGCGGCGAGGTCGCGGCCTCGCTGACCCTGGCCAAGCTCCTCGATCTGAAGAGCAACCTGTTGCAGGAGAAGGCGAAACTCAAGGCGGAGACCACCCTCGCCGCCGGGTTGCGCAGTGGCCTCGGCAACCTCGCGACGGCCGCGAGCAGCGCCGCCACCGCCACCCAGGGCATGGTCAACGCCTGGAGCCTGCTCGGTGACGACCTCGGCGGCCTCGCCAAGGACGTCCAGAAAGGACAGACCACTGTGGACGGTTTGCGGTTGCTGTTCACCCACGCGGCGGAGAACGCGGTCAAAACCACGCAACAGGACATCGCGATCATCAAGGGACAGCTTACCGGCGTCCGGACCTCGGTGGACACCAAGGCCACCCCGGGCGACCTGATCCGCAGCCACGTCGCGGCCGCCGCCTGACCCGTCCCCACCGGGCTCGGACGGCCGCGGCGACCGGCCACGGCCAGGCACAAAGGAGTTCAGATGCTTTCCATCGCAGTGAAGAAGGTCGACGACCTGATCGGCACGCTCGCGAAGGTGCCGATCCTGGCGGGCCCCATCGCGGACGTCCGCTCGCAGGCGGTGCGGACCGGCGGTGACGTCCTGCCCGAGGTCCGTGCCGTCGGCAGCGACATCGTCAAGTTCGCTTCGCACACCCTCGGCGTCCTCTCCGGCCTGATCACCGGTGTCGCGGGCGGCACCCCGCTGGGCGTGGTGACCCAGGCCCTGCACGACGTGGGCACGGAACTGGCGGCCGAGCGGGCGAAACTTCCGTCGGTCGTGACACGGCTGGGTTCCTTCAGAGACGGCCTGAGCGAGGACATCGCGAAGGTGTCGAAGCAGCAGGAGCGGCTCGACACCGAACTCGCCGGGCTCGCGGCGAAGCGCCAGCATTGGGCGTCACAGGCGGCGGCGGTGCACAAGCAGAGCAGCATCACCACCATCATCGGCACGTTCATCCCGTTCGTGCCGCAGGCGGCCGGTGAGATCGCCAGCCAGATCCAGTACGGGAAGAGCACGGAAGAAGCGCTCGCCCAGGCGGATCACGAACTCAAGTCGGTCGGCCTGCAGGCGCACAACCTCCAGACGGTGATCGGCGCGAGCAAGGAACTCGGCGCCGCGATCGGCCAGCTGACCACGGCCACGCAGAACTTGAACAACGTGACGTCGCTGCTCAGCGCCGATCTCGCGGGCGAGGCCGCGATCGCCACCGCCGCCGACCCGGCGGCCGCCACGCTGTTCCTGAAGTCGCTGTCCGGCAGCCTGGAAATGCTGCGCGCCGGCGCGGCCTGACCACGACGGTCGTGACGGCTATTGAGGGGTAAGGCGAAGGGTGTGTGGGAAACAGGGACGTTGAGTGTCTCTTGTTTCCCACACCCCCTCCGTCTGGGTCATGACCGGGCCGGTGAGGCGAGACTGTGTGGATTTCGGATCACCCAACGCGCCAAGATCCACACAGTGAGCAGCGCGGCCCCGTGCGCCGAAAGGGGTGCCGTCGCGGTCATGGCGGTCCGGCGTCTAGTGGGTGAGCACTCCGCTGACCTCGTTGGGTGTTCCGGGGAGCGTGCCGGTCGTGGTTTTGGCACCGGACGCGAGATCGACCGAATGGATCTCCTTCTTGTTCGGGTCGGTGACGTAGGCGGTCCCGCCCCGGACGAAGATCGCCGGACGCGGACGCTGCCATTCGAGCGGTTCCTGCCAGGAGCCGAGTACCGCGATCTTCCGTGTCACGGTTCCAGCCACCGGGTCGATCACGTGGATCTGCCCGTCGGTGCCCAGCACCAGCGCCTCACCCTGCGGGCCTCGTGCCAGCGACCGGAACGTATAGCTGGTCCCGAGTTCGACGTGCCGGAGCGTGGCCTTCTCGGTATCGATCAGCGACACTCGGGTCGGGCGCTCCAGCTCCGCCGCCTTGTCGACCTTGTAGTCGCCCAAGGTGATCGGCGAGACGTCCGAGCCCGCCTGGTTGCCGATCCGGCCGTACGGGTCCGGGCTCGGCACCTTGGTGACGACGCCGTCGCGGTAGATCAGCACGCCGGTCTCGCACCCGACGACGACGGCCTCGCCGCGCGCGGCGGCTTCACCGTGCACACCGGGACACTGCTCGTTGCGTGCGATCTCCTTCTTGTCCTTGTCCAGCACCACGATCCCGGTCCGCTCGTCCTCGTTGCCGAGGGTGGTGACCAGCTCGCCGTTCGCGAGTTCCACGGCCACGCCGTGATGCGCTTCCAGCGTCTTGTGCTTCGGCGCGGGCGGGGCCGCGCCGCCGAGCGTCTTCGGGTCGAACACCGTCACTTCCCCGGTCCCGTCCGCGAACAGCACCGTCTTGCCTGCGTGGCGGACGACGTGACCTGGTTTGGCCGCCTTGACCTCGGTGTCGGTCAGTACGCCGCCGACGGCGTCGAGCACGCGGAACCCGGTCGAGGTCGAGACCAGCAGATGCCGGTCGTTCCCGGCGGGGTTGAGCCGGTTGAACCCGTCCAGCGGCAACTCCTTGGCCACCTTCAAGGTCTTCCCGTCCAGCAGGGCGATGCCGCCGTCGTAGGTGACGGCGATCGGGTCGGCGACGACGGGCGCGGGCGCCGCGCCGTTGCCGTGAGCTTGCGGGGCGGGTTGTTCCGTCGCGCAAGCGGCGAGCACGCTCGCGCTCACCGCCGTCAGCATCAGCGCGGCGTACCGGGTGGGTCGTGCCATCTTCACTGCACCTTTCGTTTGTACGAGATCTGTCAGGAGGGAGTCAGGCCGGTCTCGATCGACTCGGTGTTGGCGCGCATCATGTCCAGATAGGTCGCCGCGCCCTGGCCGGGTTCGCTGAGTGATTCGGAGAACAGCGAGGTCACCGCCACCCGCAGGCCCGCCTGTTCGGCCAGTACACGTGCGAGCCTGTCGGGTTGGGAGGAGTCGGCGAAGATGACCGGCACCCCGGCCGAGCGCACGGTGTCGGCCAGTGCCTTCAGGTCCGAGGAACTGGGTGAGGCGAGGGTCGTTCCGCCGGGGATCACCGCGCCGACGACCTCGAACCCGTACCGCTGCGCGAGATAGCCGAACACGTGATGATTGGTGACCAGTTTCCTTCGCTCCGGAGGAATGCGGCCGAACCGCTCGGTCATCGTGGCGTCCAGCGCCTCGATCTCGCCGCGATAGCGTTCGGCGTTGCCCCGGATCACCGCCGCGTCCACCCCGCCGACGTGGGCGATGACGTCGTCGGCGATCACCGTGACCGCGTCGCGCACCCGTCCCGGGTCGGTCCAGAAATGCGGATCCGGCTGGCCATTCCCGGCGTAGCCGATCGGGTTCACCCGCTCTCCCACCGGCAGGGCGGGGACACCGCTCTCCTCGGCGGTGCGTACCGTGCGCAGCATGCCCTCTTCGAGGCCGAGTCCGTTGTAGACGATCAGCCCGGCACGCTCGACCTCGGCCGCCTGCTGGGCCGAGATGCCGAAGGAATGCGGGTCGGCGTTCGGCTTCATCAGCACGGTCACCGAAGCCTGGTTTCCCACGATGGCGCGGGTGATGTCACCGAGGATGTTCGTGGTGACGACGACGGAGGTTCGCTCCCCGCCGCTCGCCGAACAACCGGAGAACGTCAGAAGTGCCGCGGTGAGCAGCGCGAACACCCGGCGCCTCATCGGCCGGTCTCCACGAGGTGACTCGCCTTGCCTTCGACCTTCAACGTCCTGGCACGACGGAGATTGTCGTTGTAGTCGATTTCGTACACCTCTCCGGAAGCCGGGTTGTTGACGTAAGCGCGCGTCGTGTCGACCTGAATGGACGGTGCGGCGACCGAGGTCGATTCCGGCGGCAGCAAAGGGATCTGCGCCTGTTCGCGGCCGGTGGCGCTGTCGAAGGCGTGCAGCTTTCCGTCCCTGGTCAGCACCAGCAGCGGGCCGCCCTCCCCCACCGCGTTCACCGCGACGACAGGCCCGGTCTCGATCTGCCGCCACGTCCGGCGCACGACGTCCAGCGACCACACGGCGTCGTCCCCTGCCCTGGCCGCGAGTGTGGTACCGCCCGGCCGGTGGGTGAACGCGGTGACGCGCTCCCGCGCACCGGCCTCAGGTGGGTACGGGATCTTGTCCCCGCTGAAGACGCCGTCCTTTTCCGTGACCAGCAACGCCCCGTCCGCACAGCCGAAGGCAACGCCTCGCCGGGTCACCGCCTGGCCCTGGAGTTCCGGGCACGGCCGGTCGACCTCCGCGACCGGCTTCCCCTGACGGTCGTGAACACGCACGCCGCGGGCCGACGAGGCCAGGACATGCTTGCCGTAGGGCACCGCGATGCCGTCATGCGGTTCGCGCGTGATTCTGCCCAGTTCGGCCACGGAACCCTTGCCGAGCCGCTCCCGGTCGAGCAGGACCGCCGTACCGTCTGGAAAGGACAGTACCGAGACCGCCGGGTCGCTGGACGCCCCCAGCAGCTCTTTACCCGGCGCCGCACCGACCTCGCGCACTTTCGCGCGGTAGTAATGCACGTGGTCGCCGTGGTCGACCATCCAGGCGCCGCTGTCGATCACGTGCACCGATCCGTCACCGCCGGTCAGGTAGCCGAACCGCCCGTCGCCGGTCAGGGCACGGACGCCGTCGACACGTCCGGCGCGGTGGACCTCTTCGGTGATCAGGTCGACCACGTTCACGGCACCCGTGCCGGTATCGGCGACGATCAACCGAGACTGTGCCTCAGCCGCCTCCTCGGCGCCTTCGACGTACCCGTGCGGTACCTCCGCGTCTTGCCGCGGCTCACTGCCACAGGCCGTCAGGTGCACGGCCACGGCCGTGAGGACGACGGCAAGCCAACCCGTCTTGATTCTCATCGTGAACGCTCGATCTCCAGTGTCGGGGAACGGAATCTCTGTCGCGCCGAGGACAAAAGCGCGGAGACGAAGAACAACAGGACCGCGAGGGCGGCGATGGTCGCGCCGGCCGCGGTACCCCAGTGCCAGGACACGAGCAGGCCACCGACGGTGGCGAGGACACCCAGCAGCGCCGCGACGAACATGATCGTGGTGATCCGCCGGGACCAGAAGAGTGCCGCCGCGGCCGGGGCGATGAGCAGGCCGAATACCAGCAACGTTCCCACCACCCGGAACGAGGCGACAATCGTCAGCGTGACCAGCGCGAGCAGGACGGCGTTCGCCAGGCGCGGGCGCAGGCCGAGCGTGTGCGCCTTCCGGACGTCGAAGGTGAGCGCGGTGAACGAGCGGTGTCCCAGCAGCGCCACCACCGCCACGACGGCCAGCGTGACGGCGAGGCCCGCCACGTCGGCGGAACCGACCGCGAGCACGTCACCGAAGAGGAAACCGGTGAGGTCGACGGCGAACGACCGCGAATGCGACACGATGATCACGCCGCTCGCGAGCATGCCGACGAAGAGCAGCCCGATGGTGGTGTCCTCGGACAGCCGCCGCGACCGGCCGAGTGCCGTGACGCCGAGCGCCATCACCCCCGCGCTGAGCGCGGCGCCGACCAGCAGGTTGACGCCTGCCAGCGAAGCGATCGCCACGCCGGGCAACATGCCGTGCGACAGGGCGTCTCCGATGAAGGCCATACCCCGCAGGACCACCCAGGTGCCCACGATCGCACACACCACCGACACCAACGCCCCTGCCACCAGCGCCCGCTGCACGAACGACACCTCGAAGGGGACCGACAACCATTCCACGCCCAGCACTATAGTGGTAATGATTGTCATTATCTAAAAGGGGTGCGATGAAACCGGACACAACGGCGCTCACGCTCGACGGCGTGCAGGCGCGCTACGGTCAACGACAGGTGCTGCGCGGAGTCACCGCGCGGATGCCGAACGCGCAGGTCACGGCGATTGTCGGGGCGAACGGAGCAGGCAAGTCGTCACTGCTCAACGTCGTCGCCGGAGTGCTGCCGCCGAGCGCCGGCTCCGTGATCCGCCGCGCTCCCGGCCGCCTCGCCTACGTGACCCAGCAGAGCGAGGTGTCGCACTCGCTGCCGATCACGGTGCGCGCCACCGTCGCCATGGGAAGGTGGGCGCATCGCGGCCACTGGCGGCGACTGACCAAAGAGGACCGCGGAGTGATCGAGGAATGTCTGTCACGACTGGACATCACGTCGATCGCGGACAGAATGCTCGGCACCCTGTCCGGCGGACAGCGTCAGCGGGCATTGGTGGCACAGGGACTCGCCCAACAGGCCGGACTGCTGTTGCTCGACGAACCGGCCGCCGGCCTCGACTTGCACGCCAAGACCTTGATCGACGACGCGCTCGGTACCGCACTCGCCGAAGGCACGACGATCATGCGCGTCACCCACGACCTCGACGTCGCCCGCCGGGCGGATCACTGCCTGCTGCTGAGAGACGGCCGCCTGGTCGCCGAAGGTCCGCCGGATTCGGTGCTGACCCAGGATCGCGTGGCCGAGGCGTGGGGACTTCCCAGAGTTTCCTGAGGTCACGAGGCCGTCTTCCGTACTGGAACTGCGCTACGGCCGCGTTATCGAGGGGTAAGTCCAAGGTGGCGTGGTGCCCGGGCTCACTGTGACCGACTTGTTCGCGGGGTCGGCGGCCAGAGCGAAGGCGTAATTCGCGTGCTTGAGCACGTCACTCGCGTGCTTGAAGGCGTCACTTACGTGCTTAAAGACGGATCTCACGTGCTTAAAACGGCATCCCGGTGTACGGGCCGGAACACCAGTCGACCCGCTCGATTCGAGCCGTGCCCTCGGGGCGACGCTTGTCGGCGAAGTACCTGGCCGGCTGCTCTTGCCCGTGGCCTCACCTGGTCCCTTGACCGCGTTTACAAAGGGTAGTGCGGGCCTCCGGTCCCGAAAGTTCGTACGGTGGATCCTGACGGCTGTCATGGGAAGTGGTCATGGGAAGACTTGCCGCCATCGGCGATGTCGGAGGACATCCGGATCAGCTGCGCCGCGCCTTGGACCAGCTCGGCGCCACGGAACAAGGACTTCCGCGGGATCTCACCGTGATCCAGGTCGGCGACCTCGTCGACCGCGGCCCGGACAGCGCGGGCGTGCTCGACATCGTGGCGAAACTGCTGGACGAGCAGCCGCGGCAATGGATTCAGCTCGCCGGGAACCACGAGGCACAGTATCTGCCCGGCGGGACCGTCTTCTGGCGTGAGCCCCTGGCGGAAGGCGGCGTGGCCCGGCTGCGGGAGTGGTGGGCCGCCGGGCACTTGCGTGTCGCCGAGGCCGTGCGTACCGGCGAGGGCGAAGAACTACTGTTCACCCACGCGGGTTTGACGCTCCCCTGCTGGCAACGGCTGGGGGAACCCCGGTCCGCGGCCGTGGCCGCGGAGTTGCTCAACGAGCGCCCGGAATTGATCTGGGAAACCGGCGCGCACGCCCGCGACGACCGGGCTGGTCCACTCTGGGCGGAGTCGGGCGCGGCGCTGCACGAATCCTGGATGGCCTACCGCGACGTCGTACCCTTCGGCCAGGTCCACGGACATTCCACGGTCGTGCGGTTCGCCGATCGGACATGGCGATGCGCCGGGAGGATCCGGCAACGCGCGTCGGTCGATTGGCAGGCTCGCCATGTTCGTGTACGCGTCGGAGGGCGCGTCTTCACCGGTATCGATCCGGGGCATGGCCGGACCGGCGCCACCGGCTGGCACCCTTTGGTCCTCGACGACGCCCGCATCACGGGACCGAGCCCACACTAGATGAGTGATTCCGTGAAGATCGCGTGAGTGCAATCCCGCGAAGGAACCCCTTTCCTTGACTGTCCAAAGGGACACCAGTTGTGCCGAATTGACCGTATCGTCACGCCCCTTCGGTGCGAGCCACGGTCGTGACATACGGCAGTTACAGCGCTTCGCTGAGCTTCACGTGATTGTCACGGAGTCTTGCCGTCCACGACCACCCGGACCCATACCTGGCAGCCGCCCGTGGTCGCAGGCATGTCCTGAAGGCCCCCTTTGAGACGATCAACGTCTCAAAGGGGGCCTTCAAGACACCGCGGCCGCCCTTGGGTCACGTGGGGTCGTGAGTGCCCTTCGCGACACCCCGCGAGCGAGTCGGTCCAGGGAGTCGCGAGTAGCAATGAGGGGTAACTAGACAGGATTCCCTGGTCCTCGACGACGCCCGCATCACGGGACCGAGCCCGCACTAGAGCGTCACGTGGTGCTTCAACGGCCCTGGTGATCTTCACGTTCCCGGCGGATCCTGGCTTCCCTGCGGCGCAGGTCGGCTCGTTCGGACCAGCCGTCGACCAGGTCGTAGCCCGCGATGCTGAGTCCGAGCAGGCCGAGGATGCCGGTGATCACCGCGGCGGGGATGAGGTCGAGCCTGGAGCACAGCACGGCCACGCCGAGCAGCACCACGCCGATGCCGAGATTTCCTTTGCCGAAGCCGCTCAAGCTGTCACCTGCAAGTCGTGTTTCCGGAGAGTGCCGTCAGGTTGACATGATGCCGTCCGGCACGTCCGGGTGTGGTGGGTTCGGGACATAGGCCACCCGAACCCACCACACTTCTCAAGACTCCAAGAGGTCCTCGATCTGGATGGGGATGTGCCGCACCCGGATGCCGGTGGCGTTGTGGACGGCGTTCGCGACGGCCGCCGCCATCCCGACGGTGCCGATCTCGCCGAGCCCTTTCGCGCCGACCGAGTTGTGCAGGGTGTCCGGGTACTCGACGAAGTGGACGTCGACCTCGGGGATGTCCGCGTTCACCGGAATCAGGTAGCTCGCGAAGTCACCGTTGGCGAGTCGTCCGTCGGCCTCGATCTCCAGTCCTTCGTGCAGTGCGGCCGAGACACCCCAGATCATGCCCCCGATGATCTGGCTTCGGGCCGCCGTCGGGTTGATGATCCGGCCGGTGTCGAAGACGCCGAGCATGCGGGACACCCGGATCTCGCGTGTCCACTGGTGCACGCGGACTTCGCAGAACTGAGCGCCGAACGAGCTGAAGGAATGCTTCGTCAGCTCTTCGCCGGGTGCCGACGAACCGGTCACGGAGATCGACGGGCGCTTCAGTGCCCGCAGGACCTCGCCGAAGGTCATCGTCCGGTCTCCGGCGAACACCTTGCCATCCGCGTAGGAGACGTCCATGCCTTCGAACGGCGCGCCCGGAGCCGACGCCACGGCCAGCAGGTCGTCGATCGCCTTGGCGGCGGCGATCATGATGGCCGACCCCACGCTCGCGGTGGCTGTCGAGCCACCGGACAGGCCGCCGGGTGGCAAGGCGGAGTCGCCGAGCCTCGGCACTACCCGCTCCGGCGAGATGTCCAGTGATTCCCCGCCCACCAGCGAAATCACCGTCAGCAGGCCCGTTCCCGGGTCCGCTCCGCTGGTCGCGACGACGGCCGTGTCGTCGGGCAGCAGGGTGATCCCGATCGTGGCCGGGAACCGCAGTGCGGGGAACATCGCGGTGGCCGTGCCGACACCCACGAGCCAGTCGCCGTCGGTCCGTCCCCGTGGCGAGCGGTCCGCCCAGCCGAACCTGGCCGCGCCGACGCGGAAACATTCGTCGAGGTGCTTGCTCGACCACTGCAGATCCTTGCCGGGTGGCGCGTTCGAGTTGTTCCGCTGACGCAGCTCGATCGGATCCATGCCCAGTGTGACCGCGAGTTCGTCGATCGCGCTCTCCAGCGCGAAAGACCCTGGTGCTTCGCCCGGCGCCCGCATGAAGGTGGTCGGCGGGATGTTGAGCGGCACCATCTTCTGGCTGATGGCCAGGTTCCGGGTGGCGTACCACTCGCGCGAAGTGCCGTGCGACGTCGGCTCGACGAACGACCGGTCCGTCGCGGTGCTGCACCACGAGTCGTGACGCAGTGCGTTGAGGGTGCCGTCGTGTTCCGCGCCGAGAGCGATCTTTTGGACGGTCGCGGCACGGCCCGCGGTCACCGTGAAGGCCTGTTCCCGGCTGAGCACGGCCTTGACCGGCCGATCGAGCATCCGAGCCGCCGCCGCGGCAAGGAACGCCGGCGCGGAAGTGCGTGCCTTGCCCCCGAAGGCCCCGCCCACGAACGGGTTCACCGCGTGCACCTCGGACGGTTTGGTGTCCAGCGCACCTGCCAGCTCAGCCGCCTGGAGGTCGGATCCTTGGCTACCGCTGTGGATGGTCAGGCCGTCGGGACCCCACACCGCGACCGCGGAATGCGGTTCCATCGCGGCGTGGTGCTGGGTCGCGGTGGTGTACGTGGCCTCGACGACCACCGGGCTCGCCGCCAGCGCGTCCTCGATGGACTCGACCCCCGGGGCGAGGACTTCGAGGGACGACGGCTCGCCACCCCGTGCCGCCGGCGCGTCTTCGGCCGAAGCGAGGCCGTCCTGCAGCGAAGTCAGCGCGGGCCGCGGCAGGTAGGAGACCTCGACAAGCATCGCCGCGTCGCGGGCCTGTTCGTAGGTCTCGGCCACCACGAAGCCGATCGGCTGGCCGTAGTAGGTGACTTCCTTGTCCTGCAACGGAACCCACGTCTCGCCGAAGAACGGCGTGATCGGTGTGAGCAGCGCCAGCGGGTCGAACGGCGTGTACACGGCGATCACACCCGGAGCGCCCTTCGGCGCCGTGACGTCCATCGCCTCGATCTCGCCGTGGGCGATCGTGCTGGTCACGACATATCCGTGGACCAGTCCGGGGAAGGTGTGGTCCGCCCCGTACTCGGCCCGGCCGGTGACCTTGAGCGGTCCGTCCACCCGGCTGGTCATCAGCGGCTCCCCTCGGTCAGTTCGAGCAGTGCGCGGACGATGGTCCGCGGCAGCAACGACAGCTTGAATCCGTTCTCGGACAACGGCCGGGCGCCCTCGGTGGCCAGCGCCGCGGCGTTTTCGAAGGCCGCGACGGTCGCGGGTGCGCCGCGCAGGGCCTCCTCGACCGCGGGTAGCCGCCACGGCACGGTCGCCACGCCACCGGCCGCGACCCGGGCGTCGACGATGCGTGAGTCCTCGACGTGCAACGCGACCGCGGCGGAACACAGCGCGAATTCGTAGGACTGCCGGTCCCTCACCTTGACGTAGGTGGAGTTCGATGCCCAATCGAGGCGGGGCACCACGACCTCGGCGATCAGTTCACCGGGGCGAAGGTCGTTCTCCACGTCGGGGGTGTCGCCGGGCAGGCGATAGAAGGAGCCCAGTTCGACCGTGCGGGTCCCGGTGTCGCTGACCAGCCGGAGCCGCGCGTCGAGAGCGACCAGCGCGACGGCCACGTCGCTGGCGTGGGTCGCCACGCAGGAGTCGCTCGTGCCCAGCACGGCGTGCATCCGGTTGGCGCCCGGAATCGCGGGGCAGCCGCTGCCGGGCTCCCGCCGGTTGCACGGTTTGGCGACGTCCCGGAAGTACGAGCAGCGCGTGCGCTGCATCAGGTTCCCGCCGATGCTGGCCATGTTCCGGATCTGCTGGGAGGCGCTGAGCAGCAGCGCACGGGAGATCGCCGGGTACACGCCGGGGTGCGCGGCGATGTCACCCATCCGCTCCAGCGCGCCGATCCGCAGCCCGTCGGCGACGTCGATACCCCGCAACGGCACCGCGTTGATGTCCAGCACCTGGTGCGGTGTCAGGACGTTGAGTTTCATCAGGTCGACGAGCGTGGTCCCGCCGGCGAGGAAGGTACCGGGCGAGGTGACCGCGGCTTCGACGGTCTCGGGGGCGAGGAGCTCAAACGGACGCATCGGCCCGCCTCGCCTGCTCGATCGCCGCGATGATGTTCGGGTACGCCGCGCACCGGCAGAGGTTGCCGGACATGAACTCCCGGACGTCCGTGACGTCCTGCTCGACGGCGGCGACCGCCGACATGATCTGCCCGGACGTGCAGAACCCGCACTGCAGGGCGTCCTGGTCGACGAACGCCTGCTGGACCGGATGCAGTTCGTCTACTGTGGACAGTGCTTCGACCGTGGTCACCGGCTGTTTCACGGTGGCGGCCAAGGTGAGGCAGGAGAGCGCTGGCCGTCCACCGACGTGAACCGTGCAGGCGCCGCACTGCCCTCGGTCACAGCCCTTCTTCGGGCCCGTGATGTCGAGCCGCTCTCGCAGCGCGTCCAGCAAGGTCACCCCGGGATCGACACTCAGGTTTTCCGTCCTGCCATTGACTTCGAGTGAGATGTCCACTGGATCTCTTTCCGCAAATCGTCCAGGGCGAGTGCCCGACGGCGTAGGTTGAGGAGGTGGGAGTCCGCTCAGGGAATGAACCGGATATTCATCCGCTTCGTTTTTCAAGTTAGCGGATTACAATCCGGTTCGCAATGTCGATACTCGCCCCTGGCCCTGGAGTCGCTCCAGGGCCCACGGATCCCTCGGCTACATTCACGAAGGACGGGAGCGGCGGCGGACGGAGCGGCGATGACGACGGGATCGGTCAACCCCCGGCGCGCGGACACCCGGCGCAACCACGAGCGCATCCTCACCACCGCGGCACGGTCACTGGCCTGCTCGGGCGAGATCTCGTTCAACACCATCGCGAAGCAGGCCGAGGTCGGCGTCGGCACCGTGTACCGGCACTTCCCGACCCCGGAAGCCCTCATCCTGGCGGTGTATCAGCGCGAGGTGCGCCAGCTCGTCGACATCGTGCCGAGCCTGCTCGAAAAGCACACCCCGGAGCAGGCCTTCCGGGTGTGGACGGCCGACCACCTCGCCCACTACATGATGACCAAACGCGGCCTTGCCGACGCCTTGCGCGTCGCGACGGCCTCCCGCGGGAAACTGCCCGCGGGGGCCTACGACTCCATGGTCGGCGCGGTTTCCACCCTGTTGCGAGCCAACGTCGCCGCCGGCACCGTCCGCCCGGACCTCAAGCCCGAGACCGTCCTGCGCGGCCTCGGCGGCCTGCTGTACCTCGACCCGAAGGGCGAATGGCGGCGTGACGTCGCGAGTCTCGTCGACCTGTTGTGGCGCGGGATGGGCACCGGACGATCTTGACGACGTAGGTCGCCGGTCTGGGCCCGGTCAGAAGCGCCCGCACCGCTCGATGGCGTCGAGCAGGATGGTGCCGGCGAGTTCGATCACCTCGGCGTTCACCGTGAGCGGGGGCATCAGCCGGATCACGCTGTCGTCGCGGCCGCCGAGTTCGATGATCAGTCCCTGCCGCAAGGCGTACGCCTGAACGGCACGGGCGTACGCGGTTGCCGGGCGGCCGTCGCGGGGATCGGCCAGTTCGATGCCCCACATCAGCCCGAGACCGCGGACCTCGCGGACCCAGGGGTGGTCGCGCAGGGCGCGGAACCGGAATTCGAGCTGGCGCCCGCGGTCCCGGACATTGCCCAGCACGTCGTCGCGCCGCACGATGTGGACGGCCGCGGTACCCGCCGCGAACGCGGCCTGGTTGCCCCGGAAGGTGCCCGAATGCGCGCCGGGCGCCCAGACGTCCAGCCGCTGGTCGTAGAAGATGACCGCCACCGGCAGGCCCATCCCGCTCAACGCCTTGGACGCGATGATCACGTCCGGTTCGATGTCGTACTGCTCGAACGCGAACCAGGTTCCGGTACGGCCGCAGCCGGTCTGCACCTCGTCGACCACGAGCGGGATGTCCAGCTCCGCGGTCAGCGCGCGCACGCGCCGGACGAAGTCGCGGTCGGCCGGGATGATCCCGCCTTCACCCTGCACGATCTCCATCAGCACCGCGGCGGGAAGAGGAATCCCGCCGTTGGGGTCGCGCAAGGATCGCTCCAGCAGGCCCACGCAGTTGGTCTCGCAGGTGTCCCGGGAAAGGCCGACGGGGCAGCGGGCGCAGTAGGAGTACGGGAAGAAGTGCACCCCGGGCACCCCGTTGGCGATCGGCCGTTTCTGGGCGACGAGACCGGTCAACGCCATCGCGGCGTGACTGGAGCCGTGGAACCCGCCCTGGAAGGACACCAGCTCGCCGCGTCCGGTCGCGGTCTTGCAGAGCTTGATCGCGGCGTCCACGGCGTTCGCCCCGCCCGGACCGCAGAAGTGCATCCGCATTCGCGAGCGCATGCCAGGCGGCAGCATCGACAACTGGGCGTCGATGAACTCGCGTTTGGCAGGCGTCGGGAAGTCCAGGCCGTGGGTGAGCACGTGCAGCTGCTCGGTGGCCGCGTGCACCACCTCGGGATGGTTGTGGCCGAGGGAAAGGACGCCCGCCCCGGCGAGGAAGTCGATGAAGACGTTCCCGTCCACGTCCCACAGGTAGCTGCCGTCACCACCGGCGATCGCGATCGGCAGATTGCGCGGGTACGCCCGCGCGTTGGATTCCCAGCGTCGCTGGTGTTCGAGGAACTCGGCCGACCGAGGTCCGGGCAGATCGCCGTCGACCCGTGGCGCCAGCGCCGGTTTCGCCGTGGGGGTGTAGGTCATGGCAGTCTCCTTGCCGCGGTGATCTCGTGTGCCAGGTCGAGTTCGACGGCCGGATTGGCGTGCCAGCGCGTTCGCGGCGGCGCCGCGGTGCCCTTCATCACGAACGCGTCCGCCTCGGCGATCGCGCCCTCGCCCATCGTCACTCCATAGTGGACGAAGGCCCCGGTGCCGAGCGTGCACGCGGCGCCGATGACGATATGGTCGGATTTGAACGTGCCGTCCTCCAGCGAATGCGCCTGCAGGACGGTGTGCAGGTTCAGCACGCAGTCGTCGCCGATGCTCACCAAGGACTTCTCCGGAATGGCGCAGCCGTCGTCGAAGACGCGGCGTCCGATCCGGACCCCGAGGCAGCGCCAGAGGACGTTCTTGAACGGCGTCCCGTCGAACAGCGTGAGGTAGCGGCCGGGGCTGAGCTTCCAGAACCGTTCGTGCCGCCAGAAGACGGGATCGTAGATCGAGCAGAACCGCGGCCGCAGCGACCGGAAGCCCTGCACACCGAGTTCGGCCAGCACGAGGAACGAGACCGAGAACAGCAGCGTTGCCACGATGCCGCCGCCGACGGCGAGGAAACCGAACCGCGCGTGCAGGGCACTGGCGGCCGTCCCGATCACCAGGACGCCCAGCAGCTGAACCCAGTGCACCAGCAGGTAGACGAGCATGGTGGCGGTGTTGTGCCGGTTCTTCGCCAGCAGGCCCCGGCGCAGGGCGTCCCCCGTGCCGAGGTGCTCGAACCCGGTGTCCCGGCGGACGGTGCGGGGGATCTCGAACGCGGGGGAACCGAGCAGGCCGACGTTCTCCCGGACCGGTCCGTCGAGGGGAACCAGGACCTTGGTGGCCAGCAGGCAGTTGCGGCCGACCATGGCGCCCGGCGGATAGCCGATCTCATTGCCGAGGAACGCCTGTGGCGCGACCGAGGCCCGGCGCAACCGGAACGACGAAGCGGAGTAGTCCGCGTTGAGCAGCGAAAGCCCGTCCGAGACCATCGTCCCGCTGCCCACCGTGCTGAGGAACGGCGTCTCGTGCTTGATCTCGACCCCGAAGTTGGAGCCGGTCTGCTGGACCTCCGACAGGTCGTACCCCAGTCCGCGCAGGTAGTGCACGATGTAGCTGCTGTCACCGAACAGGTAGGTCAGCGCGCGCAGGTTGGTCAGCCGCGCGATCACCCGCTGGATGGCGAAATGCCTGCCGTAGAGCGGGTAGACCCGGTCCGGCTCGAGGAACCGGTTGAGCAGGCGCGGGATCGTGAAGACGGCAAGCAGCCCGCCGAGCAGGGCCCCGAAGTACAGCAGCGCCGAATCGGCGATCTGACCGCGATAGAAGGCCCAGCTCGTGAAGTCCGCCTCCGTCGTGAACCAGCGATCGACGACGAGATCCGCGCCGCCCATGGTCACCGGAAGCGTCACCAGCAGCAGGATCAGCAGATTGGACGCGCTGAAGACGAACGGCCTGAGCCGGCCACTGGCGGCCGTGCCCAGCGCACGGTAGTCCACCGTGGAGGGCGGGCGGGCGATCCGTGCCAGCGTTCGCCGCCGGGCACGGTCTGCCCGGAGTGCAAGGACGACGAGTGGCCGAGCTGGGCGTCGTCGCCGATCGCGGTATCGATGTCGAGCACCGTCATCTCACCGACGAACGCGTTGTCGCCGAGGGAGACCCGCCCGGTCTGGATTCTGCCTGCCCTGGCGCGGTAGCACGAGAAGTACGCGTCCTTCCGGATGACCGCCCCGGCGCCGACGCGCAGCAGATCGGTGCAGACCGGCGGGTTCCGGGACAGGATGACGGCGCCCTTGCCGATGTCCGCGCCGAGTGCCCGCAGGTAGAACGAGTACAACGGGGTTCCGGTGAAAAGCATCAGCGGGCTGAACCTGACCATCGTCTTGACCGTCCAGAAGCGCAGATAGCCGAGGCTCCAGAGCGGGATGTCCCCCGGTTTCCAGCGTCCGACGAGCACCCACTTCGCCAGGATCGGCATCGCGGAGAGGGCGGCGAAGACGACGAGCCCGAACCCGGCCGCTCGCGAATAGGCGTCGCCGAGTCCGCTCGCCGCGGTGATCCAGGCGAATCCGGTGTCCAGCAGCCAGCCGGAACCGGCGACATAAGCGAGGAAGGCCAGTAACTGAAACAGTCCACAGAGGACATAGGACCCGGTACCGGCGCGGTAGGGCTCTTCGGCCCGCGCGACCGTGACCCCGGCCGCGGGAGGAAGCGACTCGGCGAGCCCGCGAACGGTGGGGTTGAGGTACACGTCCCTTGCCGACAACGGCGCGAGGTCACCGCGTTCCCGGATCACGGCGCAGAACTTGGCCAGTAACAGCGAGTCGGCGCCGTAGTCCTCGAAGACGTGTCCCGTCACCGAGATCCGCTCCACTCCGAGAATCCGGCCGAGAGCATCCGCCAGCTGATGTTCGGTCTCGGTGGCCGGAGCCACGTAGTCGGCGTGGCCCGCCGCTCGCGGTCTGCTCGGTGCGGGGAGGTTCTGGCGGTCGGCTTTGCCTGCCGGGGTCAGCGGGATGTGGTCGAGCTGTTCGAGATACGCGGGCACCATGTACGCCGGTAGCAGCTCTCCCAAGCGACGGCGCAGTTCTCCGGCGTCGATGATCGTTTTGTCGCGGCGCAGGCTGTAGTAGGCGACCAGTTCGGTCGTACCGGCTTCCGGATGGTGGGTCTCGACCACCGCCTGCGCGATCCCGGGCAGTTGCAGCAGGACCGACTCGACCTCCGTGAGCTCGACGCGATAACCGCGGATCTTCACCTGCGTATCGGCCCGGCCGTGGTATTCGATCTCCCCGTCCGGGTTGATCCGGCCGAGGTCACCGGTGCGGTAGATGCGGCGGGACGGGTTGTGCCCGATGCCGAGGAAGTCCGGGATGAACGCGCGCTCGGTCAGCTCGGGCCGGTTCAGGTATCCACCGGCGAGCCCGACCCCGGCGATCCCGATCTCCCCCAGCTCGCCCGCGGCCAGTGCCCGCGGCTCGTCCGGATCGAGGATGACGACCGAGTAGGTGGGCAGGGGCACCCCGATGGTCACCGGCCGGTCCGGGCGCAGCACCGCCCACGTCGCGGTGACCGTGGCCTCGGTCGGGCCGTAGACGTTGAGGAACCGCCGGTCCGGGCGATACCAGCGCCGGACGAGGTCTTCGGGACACGCCTCGCCGGACACCAGGAGGAAACGCAGCCGAGGCAGGTCCTCGTCGAGGCTGGCCAGCAGGGTCGGGACACAGCACAACGCGGTGACCCCGTTGTCCCGCAGGAATTCGTGGAGTTCGTGGCCCACGAGGCTCGTTCCGCCGGGTTTCGGCACGAGCGTCGCCCCGGACAGCAGCGGGACCCAGATCTCCTCGACCGAGAAGTCGAACGCGATCGTCATGCCCTGGTAGACCCGATCGGTGCCCTGGATGCCGTAGACGTCGGCGGCGACATTGACGAAGTTGCAGATCGCGGCGTGGTCGATCGTCACGCCTTTCGGCCGCCCGGTCGAGCCGGACGTGTAGACGACATAGCAGAGTTCGTCCGTCGCGACGCCCTTCTCGGCCGCGCTGAGCCGCGCACCCGGCAGGGCGGCGATCCGGTCTTCGTCCTCGTCGAGGCAGAGCAGGTCGACACCGCCCGGCTCGAAGCGGTCACGAAGCCCGGAGATCGTCAGCACCAGCCGGACGCCGGCGTCCTGGACGATGTAGGCCAGCCGGTCGTCCGGGAAACCCGTGTCCAGTGGCACATACGCCGCGTTGGTCTTGAGCACGGCCAGCATCGCGACGTAGGGGTGCACCGGCTCGTCGAACAGCAGCCCGACCCGGTCACCGGGCCGCACGCCGTGCGCTCGCAGATGACGAGCGAGCCGATTGGCCCGCTCGTCCAGTCCGGCGAAGGTGAGCTTCGTGCTTCCGGCGTCCACCGCGAGGCGAGCACCGAGGCCGTCGGCGTGCAACCGGTCGCAGAGTCGTTCGTACAGCTGCTCGAGCCGCTCGCCGCCACGCCACCGGATCCGCTGTTCGTGGCCGTCGCAGGTCAGGACCAGGCCGTCGGTGGTGAACAAGCCGGACGGCTGTCCGTACGGGCTCATGTCCGGTCCTCCGCCAGGCCGAACGAGTCGTGCAAGGCACGGACGGTCGTGTCGACGGCGCCGACGGGAATCACGGCGGTGAGCCGCGACTGCGAGGTCGTCATCGCCGGTACGGTGACGCGCTGGTCGGCGATGATCCGCAGCAACTCGGGCAGACAGCCGGGTGGGTCGAGCAGTGCCGTGCCGACCACGGACACCGAGCCGAGCTCCTCGAGAACCGTGGACCGGGCGCCCAAATCCCTCGCGAGCTTGGCGATCGGTACGCCGAGCGGTTCCGTACCGCGCACGGTGAACCGCAGTTCGCCGGGATCGGGCCAGCTCAGGTTGTCCGGTTTCACCCCGCTTCCGGCGAGACTCGTGAGCACGCGGGCGTACTGGTCCGGGCCGTCGGCCGAAACCTGGATACGCACCAGCCGCACGTCTCGCTCGTGTGCGACACCGATGACGCGAGGCGCGCCTTCCATTGACGATTCCTTCGCCGTGACGACGGTGGAAGGACCCGCACTCGAGGAATGCTTCACTCGCACCGAAATCCCATGACGGCGGGCCAGCTCGACGGATCTGGGATGCAGCACACGGGCTCCGAGCCCGGCGAGCTCGACCATGGCGTCGTAGGAGATCGTCCGGACCGGCCGGGTGTCCGGCACGATCCGGGGATCGGCCGTGCGGACACCGTGGACGTCGGTGCAGATCTCGCACTCGGCACCGCCGAGCGCGGCCGCGAGCGCCACGGCGGTGGTGTCGGAACCGCCTCTGCCGAGTGTCAGCAGCTCACCGTTCGCGTCACGTCCCTGGAACCCGGCGACCACGACGACCTGGGCGTCACGCAGCCGCGCGAGGATCCTGCCGGGGTCGACCCGCACGATCGTGCCCGCTCCCGGTTCGCCGCCGACCTCGATCCCCGCCTGGTCACCGGAAAGCGACACGGCCGCGACCCCGCGTTTGGCCAGTGCCATGGCGAGCACCGCGGCGGAGGCCTGTTCACCGGTCGCCATCAACTGGTCGAGTTCACGGGGTGCGGGCGGTTCGGCGAATTCCGTCGCCAAGGCGATCAGGCGGTCGGTGGTATCCCCCATGGCCGACACGACCAGCACCACCCGATCCCCCGACTCGGTGAGCGCGGCCACTTCAGCGGCTACGTCACTCACCAACCCTGGCGTCGACAGCGACGATCCGCCATACTTTCGTATGATCAGTCCTTTCCTTCGTACCTGCCGCAAGGGCGGGGCCGAGCCGGCGTCGAGATCTTGAGAAGAATTCACCATTTTCCTTAATAGCTCGCTGATCTGGCCAGGCTCGCACTCGGGCAGCGCAAAGTGGGCGGTAAGCCCGTTTTCGGGAACGGTTACCGCAGCGGAAGCGCCTGCCGAACAACACTTCCAGGAGTCTGGGCCCCGGCAACCGTGTGCCGGGATCACAAGTTTGGAAAGTAGTGCGAGAACCTTTGGCCGGGTACCTCCATCCGTACGAAAGGGCAGATCATCGGGTTTACCGAACATAACCCGATGGCATCACGGGGGACATAATCAAGAACAGCCTGGTTCGATGGAATTACGTCAAAAGAATGACGAATCCGAATAGGCTCCGAAATTCGATTGAACAACCGAACCGAAAGACGGATTGGATTCCGCTACCACACGGAAAGGTACGAGATCCGATGGATCCGCCTCGACGGGAAGGAATCCGTCAAAGCGGCCATGACTCCCTCGACAGCCGAAAACCATCCTGTGGCCGAGTCGATTCCCGAGACCGTTTCGTCTCGGAAAGGGGCAATCGAGAAACTCCGATCGACGGCTCCCATAACGGCGCCCCGGTGATTACAGCGGAGCCGACGCGCCGGCTCCGCTCGCCCAATCAGCACAGGAGACGACTTCGAAGCCCCGGCTGGGGAAGACCGTGCCGACGAAGAAATCGTGCATTTCCGGATCGCCGTCCGCGCAACCGTCGCGCAGGACGGTCACGCGGTAACCACGATCGGCCGCGTCGTAACACGTCGCGGCCACCATCGCACTGGTCGCGACTCCGGCGATCACCACGGTGTCCACCCCTGCGGCACGAAGCACCAAGTCGAGATCCGTCCCGGCGAACGCGCTGGCACGGCGTTTCAGCACGACGACGTCCTCGTCGGCGACCGGCAGATCGATCTCGGTTCCGGCCGAGCCCTCGTGAAAGGTGTCCCCCGCTCCGTGGAACGTCTTGAGCATCTCGTTGCCCGGCGGCAGATCCGCTCCGTTGCCCCGCATGGCGAAATGCACGAAGACGACGAGAGCACCGGCCGCACGGGCACGCGGCAGAAGCCCAGTGAGCGGGGGCAGGACTTCCCTGGCGAACGAGTAGTTGCCCGTGATGCCCCGCTGCAGGTCACCGATGATCAGCGCGGTGGTCATGACGGGCATCCCTCCGGTCGCATGCTGCCACCCTAACCGCTCAGCTGATGTCCAGTACCGCCTTGCCGTGCAGGCGGCGATCGAGCAAGGCCGTCGCCGCCTCGTCATAGGAAGTCCACGGGCCACGCCAGGTGATTCCGGGGTCGAGACGGCCGGCCGCGACCTCGGCGGCGAGCCAGGTCAGGTCGGCGGAGAAGTCCGTGGCCGCGTCGGCGAGCAGGAAGAAGGTGCGGATCGAGCGGTCGTGCCGTCCGTCGGTGGGCCTTAAGGCCTCGGGCGGGAAGACCGAGTCCGCTCCGGCCGACCGGCCGACACTCACCACCGTGCCACCCGCCTGCACGGCGGCGAAAGCGACCACGAGCTGCTGCCCGCCGACGTTGTCCAGCACCCCGAACACGGGCCGATCCACCTGCGAAGGATCGGCGTGCACCTCGGCCGCGCCCAAAGCCCGCAGGTTGTCCGCCTTGGCGGGATTCCCGCTGATAGCGACGACCTCCGCTCCCGCGCGGGCCGCGAGCTGCACCGCGTAACGACCGACGCCACCGGAGGCGCCGGTGACCATCACCCGGCGTCCGAGGAGCTGCCCCAGGCGGCGCAACACCTGCAGTGCCGTCAGACCGGCGACGGGAATCGTGCTCACCGCACCGAGATCGGCGCCCTCCGGTACGACACCGAGCATCGTGGCCGGAACCGCGCGTGACTCTGCCCAGCCGGCGGACGCGCCCAGTGTGACCACCGGGGTTCCCGCGGCGGGGCCCGATCCGTCCGCCGCGGCCTGGATCACCACGCCTGCCGCGTCCCAGCCGATCAAGGCACCGTCGGGCGTAGCCGGGTAAGTGGCGCCCAGCACCTCGCCGTAGTTGAGCGAAACCGCCTCGACCCGGACCAGCGCCTCGCCGGGCGCGGGAACCGGATCGGCGACGTCGGTCAGCGAAAGGTGAGCCGTCGCGGTGTGGTCGACAACGAGTGCGCGCACGATCTGATCTCCTCAGCTCAATGTGCCACTGTGTGGCATTTGCTCCATTGGAGCATATGCGTGGCCGCGGCGTGCACAGCTAGACTGTTGTCCATGACGACCTCCGGGGAACCCGCGACACTGCGCGAGCGCAAGAAGCTGCGCACCCGCCAGGCCCTGGCGGAAACCGCGATCTCACTGTTCGGCGAGCGTGGTTTCGACGCCACGCCACTCGACGCGCTGCTCGACACGGTGGAGGTGTCGAGGCGGACCTTCTTCCGCAACTACCGGTCGAAGGAGGACGTCGCACTGACCGCCGCCAAGCAGCTCTGGAGCGTCTTCCTCACCACGCTGGACGAGACCGCGAAATCCGGGCCGCTGGTGGACGTCTTCCGTGACGCGCTCCTGGCCACGCTGGACCGGATGGACGACGACTGGTACCAGCGCTTCCCGGCCACCCTCAGGCTGGTCGAGCAGTCGCCCTCGCTGAACGGGCATTCGCTGCGGCATTGCGCGGAGATCCAGGAGGAGGTCGCGCACCGGCTCGGCGACCCGCGCGATCTCGAACTGCGCATGCTCATCGAGTTCTGCGTCGCCACCTGGCGCTGCGCCCTGGACGAATGGCTGCCCGACTGCGCTCCCGGCGACCTGCCCGGCCACGTGCGGCGCGCCTTCTCCGCCATGAAGGACAGTCTGCTCCTGCGAGCGTGACCGTCCGGCGATGGGACGAGGTCATCGGGCGGGCCAAGCGGAAGTAGGTGCGGGTGCCGGGCGAAGTCTCACTCGGCACCCGCCGCCGATCAGGACCGGCTGGGTACGAACAAGGGTCCTTCGAACCGCAACACGTCGCCTTCGCCGTACACCCGCACGGTCAGCTCAGGCGGATCCCACGGCGTGAACACCTCGTCGACCGTCCGGGGCTCAGGCCCCAGATCGACGTCCACCGCGAAGGTGTGGGCCACGATGTCGGCCCGCACGACCACGCCGTCCGCGTCGGCCACCTCCAGTCTGCGGACCCCGGGCTCGATCGCCCCGAGCACACCTGGACGCGAACTCCACATCCCGAAGCCCCGCTCGGCGGTGTCCGCCTGATAGCCGCCGCTCATGATGTTGAACAGCGTGCGCTCCCCTTCACGGAAGACGCACTCGGCCTCGACCCCCGAGTCGTGGTAAGCCAGCAACCTGCCGGTCGCCGTGCCTGCCCGAAGCCTCGCCCCGGCGTGCCAGCCCGCGTGTGACACGGCCTCCGGCGAACCCGCGTCCTCCGCCTGCCGGTAGAGCTCGGTGAAGGCCGTCAGCTCCGCTGTCCATCGCGCGATTTCTTCGTCCCTTGGTGGGGCCACTACGCGTGTACTCCCTTCCTCACTGTCCACAATGGTCATTTACGAGGCTCGCATCCGCCGATGCCGAGCACATCGGGGTTTCCCCCGAGATCGCTCCCGAACGCTGCATGGTTCCGTGCAAGAGGACTACTCCGAGTAGAGCAATCTCACAACTTTCCCGTCATGGGGTTTCGTCTCACACGTCGGAGTGTCGCCGGGCAAGGGTCCGGTGACACTCCGACGCACAGGAGCAGGCTGATGACCGCACAGGGCGCGATCACGGACGAGATCGGCGAAATCGGCGTCTGGCTGATGGGCGAGTTCGGTGGCCGCCTTCCCGGGGCGGTGATCAGCCGGGTGCTCAACGCGAGCCGACGTGACCTCGAAGGCCGCATCGACGCCGAAGAGCTACCCGAGATGTTCCATACCCTGTGCCGCTTCCGGCTTCAGCGGATCCTGGCCGCCGACGAGCAGACCAAGATCACGATCCGACGGTGACGGTTTTGAGCTCCGCACGTGAGTTCCCTTCTTAAGCACGCGAGTTTCCTTCTTAAGCACGCGAGTTTCCTTCTTAAGCACGCGAGTTACGTGTCTGAGCACGCGAGTCACGCCTTCGCCCTGGCCGCGCACCCGGCGAACAGGCCAGTCACAGCGAGCCCAGTACCCGGACACGCCACATGGCCCTGTCCATCGAGGGAATTTCGTCACCCACCGCCCCGGATGGAGCGGCGACGTCACACAGAGTGTGCGAAGGTGACGTTATGGCCGACGCGCGCAGACGATTTCCCGTGTCCTGGACCACCGTCACCCCGGTCCTCGCCATAGTCGTGCTGGTGCTGAGCTGGGGCCATGACCTTGGGCCGGTGCCGGTGGCCGTCGTCGCGGTCGCGCTGGCCGCGACCGTTCTGGCCGCGGTGCACCACGCCGAGGTCGTCGCCCACCGGGTCGGCGAACCTTTCGGCTCGCTGGTGCTGGCGATCGCGGTCACGGTCATCGAGGTCGCGCTGATCGTCACGATGATGTCTTCGGGCGGCCCCGAGGCCGGGACGCTGGCCCGCGACACAGTGTTCGCCGCGGTGATGATCACCATGAACGGCATCGTCGGCATCTCACTCATGGTCGGTGCCCGCCGCTACGGCGAAACGCATTTCAACCCGGAAGGCAGTGGCGGCGCCCTCGCCACGGTGGCGACACTCGCTTCGGTCAGCCTCGTGCTGCCGACGTTCACCACCAGCACCCCCGGCCCGGCCTTCAACGGCACGCAGCTCACCTTCGCCGCGATCGCCTCGCTGCTGCTCTACGGCCTTTTCGTGCTCACCCAGACCGTGCGCCATCGTGACTTCTTCCTGCCGGTCGACACCGACGGCTCCATCAAGGAGGAGGAGCACGCCGAGCCGCCGACCAACAAGGCCGCGTTGATCAGCCTCGGTCTGCTGCTGGTCGCGCTGGTCGCCGTCGTCGGGCTCGCGAAGGTCGAATCCCCGGCGATCGAGGCGGGTGTCCGCGCGGCGGGCTTCCCGCAGTCGTTCGTCGGTGTCGTGATCGCGCTGCTGGTGCTGGCACCGGAGACCCTCGCCGCGACACGGGCCGCGCGACGGGACCGGATGCAGACCAGCCTCAACCTCGGCTACGGCTCCGCGATCGCGAGTATCGGGCTCACCATCCCGACCATCGCGCTGGCCTCGATCTGGCTGGACGGCCCGCTGATGCTGGGCCTCGGCGCGACCCACATCGTGCTGCTCGCGCTGACGATCGCGGTCAGTGTGCTCACCGTGGTCCCCGGCCGCGCCACCCGCCTGCAGGGCGGTGTGCATCTGGTGCTGCTGGCGTCGTTCCTGGTCCTCGCCATCAACCCGTGACATGAGTCCTCTTCGGACGGTGTTCTGTCGGTGGTCACGGGTAATCTCTTCCCGGTGAACGCTCGGGACCGCATCCAAGAACTCGCCGATCAGATCGTCGCCCTCCGCGACGCCTACTACCGGGGCTCGCCGAAGGTGGCGGACGCCGACTACGACGCGATCGAGGACGAGTTGCGGGGGCTCATCGAGGCCGATCCCGAGCTGGCCCCGGATCCGAACCCGCTGGACCAGGTGGGCGCGCCCGCCGTGCTGCACGCGCCGATCCGGCACTCGCGCCCGATGCTGTCGCTGGAGAAGGCGACCAAACCCGAGCAGGTCGCGGCGTTCTTCGGCCGCTTCCCCGGGCAGGCGGTCGTGGTGATGCCGAAGCTGGACGGCCTGTCGCTGGCCCTGGTCTACGAGAACGGGCGGCTCGCGCGGGCCGTCACCCGCGGGGACGGGACCACCGGCGACGACGTCACCATGCTGGTGCGGGCCCTGACCGACGGTGTCCCGGACAAGGTCGACGCGCCGGGCCGGGTCGAGGTGCGTGGCGAGGCGGTCATGCTGCGCTCCACCTTCGCCGCCTACAACAAGGTGCACCCCGACAAACCGCTGATCAACCCGCGCAACGGCGCCGCGGGCACCCTGCGTGCCAAGGATCCGGCCACCGTCGCCGAACGACGTCTGCGGTTCTTCGCCTTCGACCTCACCACCGAACCTGACAGCGCCGAGACCGACCTCGACGACGCGTTGCGGACGCTCGGGTTCACCGCCGCCGACATGCGGCGCTGCGACGACGCCGAAGCCGCGCAAGCCGTCATCACGACCATCGAGCAGCAGCGCAACGAACTCGACTACGACCTGGACGGCGCGGTGCTGCGCCTGGCCGATCGCGACGCCTACGCCGCCGCCGGAACCCGGTCGAGCTCGCCCCGCGGCGCGCTGGCGTTCAAATTCGCAGCCGAGGAGAAGACCACCGTGCTCGCCGACGTCGTCTGGGACGTCGGCAAGACCGGCAAGATCGCCCCCGTCGCCTGGCTGGAACCGGTATTCGTCGGCGGCACCACCGTCACCCGCGCGACACTGGCCAACCAGGAGGTCATCCGCGCTCGCGGCATCAAGATCGGCGACACCGTGCTGGTGCGCCGCGCGGGCGACGTGATCCCTTTCGTCGCCGGCGTCCTCGACGCCGCCAAACGTACCGGCGAGGAACGCGAGATCGTGCCGCCGTCGGTGTGCCCGTCGTGCGAAGAGCCGCTCACCGAACAGGGCAACAGCCGGGAGCTGTTCTGCACCAACGTCGCCTGCCCCGCCCAGACCGTGCGGCGGCTGATCCATTGGGCCTCGCGGGCGGCCGCGGACATCGACGCCATCGGCGGCGTCTGGATCGAGCGGCTCGCCGAGGCGGGCATCCTCGAACACCCGTCGGACTTCTACCGGCTGACCAAAGAGAAACTGCTGGAGTTCGACCGCATCGGCGACGTCTCCGCGACCCGCATGATCGAGTCGATCGACGCGAGCCGCACGGTCGGTCTGCGCCGGGCGCTGATCGGTCTCGCCATCCCGATGGCCTCCGAAGGCACCGCCGCACGCCTGTGCCGTGCGGGTTTCGGCTCGCTGGAAGCCGTCGTCGAAGCGGGCGAAGAAGGCCTCGTGGCCGTCGAGGACATCGGCCCGAAGGTGGCCGCCTCGCTGATCGAGCACCTCACCCGGCTCAAGCCCGAACTCGAGCGGCTGCGGGAAGTCGGCGTGTCACTGGACGTCCGGGAGGAAGATCTCCCGCCGGTCGTCGCGGCCGGTGCGCCGCTCGAAGGCAAAACGGTCGTGGTCACCGGGTCGATCAGCGACCCTCGCTCCGGCGAGAAGGTGCCGCGCCCGACCTTCCAGCGGTTGTGCGAGAAGGCGGGCGCGACCATCGCGTCGTCGGTCTCGGCGAACACCGATCTGCTCATCACCGGCGCCGACGTCGGGGCCAGCAAGATCGCCAAGGCCGAGAAGCTCGAAGTCGAGGTCGTGGACCAGGGCGTGATCTGGCAGCAGTTGATCGCGGCGGGCGTCGTCTAGCGCACGTCGGTCATGGGTCTCGTGAGTGTTTTGGGTCGTTAGAACGACCCAAAACACTCACGAGAC